>JAAYKS010000468.1 GCA_012522285.1 Clostridiaceae bacterium
GACCCCCGCGTTCTCGAGGCCGTCATCGAACTGGTCAAAGAGCAGAACCCCGGTTCGGTCAAGATCATCGAGCGCTGCGCTCAGGGCCGCGACACCCTCGTGGCCATGGAAGGCTGCGGCATCGTGGACGTTGCCAAGCGCACGGGCGCAGAGCTGTGCCCGCTTGACGACGTGGAGTGGGAAATGTTCGACACCGGTATTCCCAACAGCTTCCGCACGTTCCCCGTGGCCAAGATCATCAAGGAAGCCGATGTCTACATCGGTCTGCCCAAGATGAAAGTCCACATCCACACCGGCATCACCAACGCGCTCAAGCTGCAGTTTGGCTGCCTGCCGGATTATTTCTGGATGGCCGAATGCCACCGCGACGACATCTACCAGAAAATCACCAACCTCAACATCGCAAACAAGGCCACCTGGTTCCTGGTTGACTGTCTGTATGCCTGCCAGGGCAACGGCCCGTTCAGCCCCTATCCGGACGACCTCATCAAAGACTTCAACGTGATGTACGCGGGCTCCAATCCGGTCGCGCTTGACACGGTCTGCGAAGCGATCATGGATTGGGACCAGCCCGGCACCAACCCGGTCACCGTCTGTGCCGCCAACAACGGACTCGGCACGAACAAACTGGAGGAGATCGAGATCGTCGGCGAACCCATCGCCAATGTGAAGCGTCGCTTCAACAAAGCCGATACCGCGCTGACCGGCGTGTTTGAAGGCGTCAACGTGGTCGTCGGCTCCGCCTGCGAACCCGGCTGCCGCGTGCTCGTGCGCATGGCGCTCGACGCCCTCAAGGTGAACGGTGTCCTCGCCCGCCGCAAAAAGCCCCTCACCATCTTCACGGGTCTGCAGTTCGAACCCTATGTGAAGGATGCCGAAGGCGACATCATCGTGTACGGCGACTGCGCGAAGAAGATGCTGGAGTTCTATCCGGACGCGAAGTATTTCGGCAGTTCCGAAGAACATAAACCCTGCACCCCGATCTGGTCGAACAAGCCGGTTATCGGACTGGTTCCCTATGTCACCTCAATCTCGCCTGAGGAATAGACCTGCCCCGAAGGAGAAAAGCACAACATGACGTATGAAAAAGGAAAACTGGCCCTGCTGTCCATCAAGGACAGCGATATGCGTCTGTCGATCCTGCACCAGGCGGACACCGCGATCGACCGCGGTGTCCACATCGGCGGCGCATTCTCGGCGGTGGTGCCGCTCGTGGCCTTGTACCACGGCGGTGTCATCCGCTGCAATCCGCTGGAACCCGCTTCCCGCGACCAGGACACTTTCATCCTGAGCAAAGGGCACGCGGTCGCCGCCCTTGCGGCGGTCTACGCGGATCTGGGCTATTTTGACAAATCCCTGCTCGAGAACTCCCGTTCGTTCGAGAGCATCCTCAATGGACATCCCGGCCCCGTCCTGCCCGGTATTCCGATTTCGACCGGGCCGCTGGGACAAGGACTGTCGGCCGCGGTCGGTCTGGCATCGGCCAACCGCGGGACCCCGTCCTACGACTCCTATGTGATGACCGGCGACGGCGAGCTCCAGGAAGGCAACATCTGGGAAGCCGTGCAGTTTGCCGGCGGCCAGGGACTGGACAACCTGTGCATGATCGTCGACCGCAACTTTGGTCAGCTCGACGACAGCAAAAAACTC
>JAAYKS010000469.1 GCA_012522285.1 Clostridiaceae bacterium
AGGACGCGATAGAATCCATCCAGGAATTCGGCCTGGCGCATCGGCGTCCAGGGACCGTGCCAGAATCCGGCGTCGGAAGCCCGCCACGGCCGGAGGCTGCAGTAATTGTGAGAATGGGAGGAATCTTTGGGATCTTCTCCCTCCTGGGAAGGCACCCCTGCCTCGGTCAGATGGATCGGCTTTCCAAACCGTCCGAGTCCGTCGAAAAACAGTGAAACTTCGAACAGGTCGCGCGTGAACACCGCACCTGCCCCAAAATACATCTGGACCCCCAGCACATCGAAGTCCACCCCGCGTTCCAGCAATCGCTCGATGTAGACGTCCAGGGGCACAAGACTTTTTTTCACATCGATCGGGACCATCGTCCGGTCGAGGTGCAGTACATCCCGGGCCATATACTCTCCGAACGGCTCGTTGATGTTGACGACACGCAGCGCGTCGGGATCGCATTCTTTGACCAGATCACTCACCAGCCGAGTCTGCTCGTACATGCGCTCCTCGCCGTAAATGTTCCAGTTGTGCATCTCATTGACGACATCGTAATACTCGACCCGCCCTCGGAAGTGTTCGCACAGATGTCTCACCCGGCGTCGCACGAGGTCGTCCAGTGCGGCCGGGTCGCCGAAGCGGTCGACCCAATCGGGCATCGCGAGCAGCCAGAACAAAGGGTGTCCTTTTTTGACCAGGCCGCGGGAAGCCAGCCACTCCACCTGCTGCTCCAGCCCGTCCAATACGTATTTTCCGGGAGAAGGCTCGGTGCGTCCCCAGTAAAACGCTAGGGTGGCGCTGTTGAACAACCGGGTAAACAGGGATGCCCCCGGCTCGCCGGCGTCCGGGTAGGGGAAACCGTTGCACCCGAGCAGGAAACGGTCGAAACCACCCACCGCTCTTCGTGCCCCTATCTGATGGTTGGCGCGCTCCAGGGCGAGCGTCTCGCCCGCCGGCAGCAGCAGCGACAGTGCGAGATCGCCCCACCGCGCGTTCCGCTCGTCCGATTCCTCCTGCGAGACCGCGTCCAGGATGGCTCGGGCGTTCGTTACCTGCGCGAGCACCTCCACAGAAGCCCTGAAACCGTCAGTTTGCCAGGTCTCCAGCGCACGGTCGATTCTCCGGAGACGTTCGGCCGCCAGTTCCACCGGCAGCACGTAGGGGCGGTCGGCCGGGACCAGCACCCCGGTCGGCAGCGTCACTTCCCCGAAGGAGGGGGCTGGAAACCGCACATGCAGCGCAGCACCCGGTCGAGAGCCGATCTCTCCGGATATGTATGGACCGTCCACTTCGGGGACGACAAACGCGTGCCCGCGCTCGTCCGCCAGATAGATTTCCGGCTGCCAGCGAGACGGATCCCAGCGTTTTCCGGAAAAAGAACGAAAGGTGAGGGTCGCCATGTCTGTTACCTCCTGCATGCTTTTTCTTGATTATAGTCTTTGTGATTGCCCCCCGGAGGCGAGCTGGGGTATGATTCCATCCATGGAACCATCCGCTTCTGGACACACAGATATCCATCGGCCGGTGTACCGGACACTCACGGTCTCGTCACAGGTCCGGTTTGAGGTGCGCCGTTCGATTTTCATCGGGCTGGCATCCCCCGCGCCGGAGGAGGACGCCGCGCTGGCGCTGCTGGCCGATGCCCGCAAACGGTATCCGGACGCTTCGCACCACGTATCCGCCTGGGTGATCGGGGGCGAAACCCGGCTCCAGCGCTATTCGGATGACGGAGAGCCCCAGGGAACGGCGGGACTGCCGGTGCTGGACGTGCTGCGCCGCCAGCATCTGGAAGACGCAGTCGTGGTGGTGGTCCGCTACTTCGGCGGAACGCTCCTAGGGACCGGCGGCCTGGTCCATGCCTATGGCCGCGCGGCTGCTTTGGCGGTTCAGGAGTCCCTGCCGGTCGAGATGACCTTGTCCGACACTTTTCAGATCACAATCGCATATGCGGAGTACGACCGGTTTTGCCATCAGGCCGAACAGGCCGGCTTTTTGCTGCGTGAGGCAACTTTCGGCATGGACGTCGAGGTGCCGGTTCTGGTGACGGCGGGGCAGGGACCTCGGCTGGAAGCGCTGCTGATGGATTGCACTGCAGGGGCGGGACTGATCCAGCCAGGTCCTGCGGAGTATATACCGACCCGCATTCTGCCCGAGGAGCCTGTCGACACATAGGAGGAACCATGAATCAGCACAACAACCAGCCGAAACGGGTCGCGGTCATCGGATGCGGTCGGGTCGCGGAAAGCCATCTCCG
>JAAYKS010000073.1 GCA_012522285.1 Clostridiaceae bacterium
CCTGCGATTCCCGCGGTGTTGGTGGTCATGAGAATGTGGGAGATGGCTCCCGGATCCGCCGCCATGGTCGAGCCGGGGTTAAACCCGAACCACCCCAGCCACAGGACAAACGCCCCGATGGTGGCCAGCGGCAGGGAATGTCCCGGAATCGCAGTCGGTTTTTTGTCCCGTCCGTACTTTCCGAACCGGGGTCCCAGGACCAGAATGCCGGCCAGTGCCGCCCATCCTCCGACCGAGTGGACCACCGTCGATCCTGCAAAATCCCAGGAGCCGAAGGTGGCAAGGAACCCGCCTCCCCAGATCCAGTGTCCGACCAGCGGATAGATCAGCAAGGTCAGTACAAAGGAGAACAGGATAAACGAAACATACTTGATCCGTTCCGCAACCGCACCCGAGACGATGGTCGCGGCCGTGCCGCAGAACACCAGCTGGAAAAAGAACTTGGCCCAGAGTGGGACGCCGGCCCAGCCAATGGCGGAATAGACGCCCTGGTAGGCTTCTCCGACTGCGGGAGAGTTATCGGCACCCGCCGCGAAGAACAATCCCTTCAATCCAACGATCGGGGAACCGTCTCCGAACATCAGTCCCCATCCGAGCAATAGGTAACCAAGTGAAGAGACAGCAAACACGATAAAGTTTTTGGATAGGATATTCACCGTGTTTTTAGATCTGGCAAAGCCACTTTCCACCAGTGCGAATCCGAGATTCATGAAAAACACCAGCATGGCTGCCAAGAGGACCCATAGTGTGTCCAGTACGATTTTCGTGTCCATCGTTCCAACCTCCGTCCTTGATAACGAGAAAGGCGCCCGGGAGATCCCGGACGCCTTTGTCCCCGTTGTTCGACAGGCATGGAAAAAGGCGCTCGACCCCGGGAGTCGGAACGCCTTCGTCCATGCTTGTCACAACCTTGTTCCCCACGGTACCACCTGCTGAATAAAAATGCAAGTAGAAAATAAAGAATTTCACAAAATGCTCGAATATCGGGCGATAAGGGTACGATACACCGTAATAATGGCAATTCTATATTGCTTTCTTGCATAAATCCGCTGGCCTATCGGCTGACCTTGCCGAGGCTCCCCGACCGGTGGTATACTTTACATACGATACGAGGGGAGCTGGCTGGAGCTGGCTGAGAGGACGCGATCCACGCGTCGACCCTGTGACCTGAACCGGATAATGCCGGCGGAGGGACCATAGGCGTTTACTCGCACCTCGTGTTGGATATCCAAGACAACGGAGGTGTTTTTTATGGATTCCAACAGAGCAGAAACACAAAAGTCTTTGACGCGGCAGGCAGCGCGTGACCGCGTGCTTGCCATCGCGGCCGGCGGGGTATCGATCGCAATGGCGACCGTTTTGTCCCTGATCAAGCTGGTGGAAATGCCGCAGGGGGGATCGGTTACGCCCGCTTCGATGTTGCCGATCCTGCTGTACGCACTCTGCTTCGGGCCTTTTTGGGGCATTGCGGTCGGCGTCGCACACGGTTTGGTGCAGTTTGCCATCGAACCATTCTGGCTGACACCCGTCCAAATGGTTCTGGACTATGTCGCCGCGTTCGGTCTTCTCGGGCTGGCCGGGTTTTTTGCGCGCCGCCGTTCGGTAAGACTGGAGCAGCCCCATATCCTCAAACGACTGGGCGATTTGCCGTTTTGGCGTGTTTCGATCGCCGCTCTGGTCGGCATCGCGGGGCGCCTGGCCGCGTCATTTGTCGCCGGGATCGTGTTTTATACGGAGTATGTCCCCGCAGGGCAGTCCGCGGTGATCTACTCGCTGGTATACAACGGCAGTTATTTGCTGCCCGAGCTGCTGATCACGATCGGTATCCTGATCGCGATGGCTGCGATTTTCCGCCGCAGCACACTCCCGTCGTGGCATTTTCTCATTGCCACGGTCTTTCCCCCCGCGGGTTTGGTACTGGGTGGGATCCGCATGGGACGGGGTGGCGCGGATAACCTGAGCGAAGGGCGCTGGCTGACCGTGTACTCCCTGTTGTTTCTCGTGTTGTGGGCGGTGTCGGTCATTCTGTTTCTGGCACACAAAGGCGTGATCGGTTAACACTGCGCTGCGGGGCACCCGGACGACCAGGAAGTACCGCAAAAGGATGGCTTGGTTCTGTGCCCCCCGTGTTGACACGGGGGGCACAGACTCTTAGAATATCTAAAACGTTTCATGCGGGAGGATTCGGATGGCCACCAAATTCGTATTCGTGACAGGGGGCGTAGTGTCGGGTCTGGGCAAGGGGATTACAGCGGCCGCATTGGGGCGTCTGCTCAAAGCCAGAGGCCTTACAGTGCGCAACCAAAAATTCGACCCTTATCTCAACATCGATCCCGGCATCATGAGTCCCACCCAGCATGGCGAAGTGTTTATCACGGAAGACGGTGCTGAAACCGATCTGGATATCGGCCATTACGAGCGATTCACAGACGAGAACCTGGGCAAGGAGAGTGACATCACCTCCGGCATGGTTTACGGAGACGCCATCCTCAGGGAACGCAAAGGGTTTTACATGGGGACAACCGTCCAGGTTGTCCCCCATATTATTAATGAGATAAAAGAACACCTGTTCAACATCAGCCGGCAGGGCGACCCGGATGTCGTGATCACCGAAATCGGCGGAACGGTCGGCGACATGGAGGGTCTGCCTTATCTCGAGGCGATCCGCCAGCTTGGGTACCATGTCGGCAAAGAGAACGTGCTCTACGTCCACGTGACGTTGATCCCCTATCTCCGGATGGCGGGGGAACTCAAGACCAAGCCCACCCAGCACAGTGTCGCGAAGCTGCTTTCCCACGGGATCCAGCCCGACATTCTGGTTTGCCGGACCGAGGTGCCCCTCGAACGATCATTGCGTGAGAAAATCGCCCTGTTCTGCAA
>JAAYKS010000470.1 GCA_012522285.1 Clostridiaceae bacterium
CCCCCGGCAGCGCGCGCGCGATCTCCGCCACCTTGTCGAGGATCCGGCGGGTGTCGTTGTACAGATAGATCACCTGTCCGTCGCGGGCGATCTCGCGCAGCATCGCTTCGGTGACCAGTTCGGTGTCGTACTCCATCACATAGGTCTGGACCGAACGGCGGTCGGGCGGGGGATCTTCGATCAGGCTGATGTCGCGGATGCCGGACAGCGACATATGGAGGGTGCGCGGGATCGGCGTCGCCGACAACGTCAGCACATCGGTCTCCGGGGTGAGCGCTTTGATCGTCTCCTTGTGGTCGACCCCGAATCGCTGTTCTTCGTCGACCACCAGCAGACCGAGGTTTTTAAACCGCACGTCCTTGGACAGCATCCGGTGGGTGGCGATGACCACATCCACCTTGCCGCTCGCGAGCCCGCGGAGGGTCCGTTTCTGCAGTGCCTCCGGTGCAAATCGGCTCATCAGGCCCACCTCGACCGGAAATCCGCGCACGCGCTGGATGAAATTTTCATAATGCTGCTGCGCCAGTACGGTGGTGGGCGCCAGCAGCGCGGCCTGTTTGCCGTCCATGACCGCTTTGAACAGCGCCCGGAACGCGACTTCGGTCTTGCCGAACCCCACGTCTCCGCACAGCAGACGGTCCATCACCCGGTCGGATTCCATGTCCTCTTTGACCTCGGTGATCGAGCGCAGCTGGTCCTCGGTCTCCTCATAAGGGAACGCGTCTTCGAACTCCTGCTGCCATACCGTGTCCGCGGAGAACGCGTGTCCCCGCATCTCCCTGCGTTTGGCATACAGCGCGACCAGATCGGTCGCCAGTTTCCGGATGGAGTCGCGCGCGCGCTCCTTCATCCGGTTCCATTCCTGCCCGCCCAGCCGGGTCAGCCGGGGCTCTCTCCCCTCGGAACCCACGTATTTCTGGATCTGGTCCAGGCTTTCCATGGGGATGTACAACGTGTCTTCGGAGGCGTAGGCGATCCGCAGATAGTCGCGGCGCACCCCGCCGGACTCGACCGCGTGCAGTCCTTCGTATCGGCCGATGCCGTGTGCCTCGTGGACGACGTAATCCCCGGGTGAGAGGTCGCTGAACAGGTCGATGCGCATGCCTTTGCGGGCCGCGCGCCGCGCCTTGCGTTCACTGCCGAAAATGTCCTGGCTCCCGATGAGCAACAGCCCGCAGGCCATGTATTCAAAGCCGGTCGGCAGCGGCAGGGTCAGAACAGGCGCGCTGGTATCGGAATCGGCCAGCAGCCGGCGCAACCGGTCGGCGCGCTCCGGGGTGTCGGTGCACAGCCAGGTGGTCAGCCCATCCGCGTTCCGCCGGGTGACCTCCGCCATCAGGCGGTCTTCCCGCCCCCGATAGGAATCGGACGGACGGCCGGCGATACGGACGTCGAGCGCCCCGGGAAACCCGTTGCCCGAGGAGGCCAGTCCAGCGAGCGAAATGACCCGCCGGGTCGCGTCCAGCCGGCGCATCAGGTCGACGCCCCGCCAGGAGACCTCCGCCGCCAGCGGCAGCACGTGTCCCTTCATCAGCAGGGTCTTGATCCGTTCCGCCAAATCCGCCTGGGCGGCATCCAGGCGGGTGGACACCCGCGCGGGTTCGTCCACAAACAGGAGCGCGTCCGCGGTGGCGGCATAGTCCAGCAGCGTCGCGGGCTCCGGATAAAGCAACGGAAGCCAGCGGTCGCAGGCGGCAAACGACAGGCCGTGTGCCAGACGTTCCGCGTCGCGTTCCACCACCTGTCTCACATGCTCAAACAGACTGGCATCGGAACCTTCCCGTGCGAGTCGGTCCAGATGGGCGCGTCCGGTGTTCAGGACGGCGGCCGACACCCGCTCCCGGTCCGCAGGGGGGACCAGCAGTTCTCTGGCAGGCGGAATGCGCACCGAAGGGAGCATCTCGATCGACCTTTGCGAAGCCGGATCGAACCGTTTGACCGCGTCGATCTCCCGGTCGAAAAAGGAGATCCGGACCGCAGCGCCCTCTTCCCCCGGCAGGATGACGTCCAGGATGTCACCCCGTCGCGCGAACTGCCCCGGCCCTTCAGCCTGGCGTACCCGTTCATACCCGATCGCGGCCAGGTGATCGGCCAGCGCGTCGGGATCCTGCTCCGTTCCGGTTTCCAGGACGCGGATCGCGGCGCAAAATCCCGCGACGGGCGGGAGTTTCTGGAGTGCGGCGGCGGCAGAAGCGACCACCGCGCCCGCATTCCCGTCCAACAGGTCCGCGAGCACCCCGATGCGAAGGGTCTCGGTGTCGTGGGAAGACGCTTCGGCATCCGCGAGACCCAGCTCGCGTTGCCGGAACACCCGCACCGGTTTGTCAAAAAAGGCGGACAGCGCCGCGGCCATGGTCCTGGCGGAGAGTTCGTCCGGCACGACCAGAAACGGTACGCGGCCGGTCTCGGCAGCCAGGGCAGCAGCCAGCAGCGCTTTTTGGGGGTCACAGGGCCC
>JAAYKS010000471.1 GCA_012522285.1 Clostridiaceae bacterium
CCCGACCTCGCCCGGCTCGCCCTCCTGCCCGCGGAGGAGGCGCGCGCGTCGCTCAAGGAATTGCCCGGCGTCGGCGACAAGATTGCGGATTGCACGCTGCTGTACGGCGGTGTGCGTACGGATGTCTGCCCGGTCGACACGTGGGTCGCCCGGGTAGTGCGAAATGTCTGGCTGGGCCCCGAGGCCGGTTTGCGGGAAATCATGGCGTTCGCGTCGGAACGATTCGGTCCCTACGCGGGTTACGCCCAGTTCTGGTTTTTCATTTACGCGCGAAAAAACCGGTGATGCGCTGCACCGCGCCGCGGATGCGCTCCGCCACGGCGCCGCCGATGTCCATCGGATCCCCGGCCAGGCCGGACAGGAATCCCTCGCCCGTTTCGGCAGACGAGGTTTCTGCCGCGGGACCGTCCGCCGGCACCGACGGTTCGTGGTCCTGCGCCTCGCGTGCCGCGTCGGGTGCGCCAAACATTGCCTCCGCGCGCAACCGGGACTCCGACTCTTCGGCCCGGTTCGGGTCTGCCTGTGCGGGGGGATGCACGACCCGACGCGCTTTGATGTTGACTTCGATGACGTTGATGGAGGTGTATTCTTCGATGCGCGCACTGATGCGTTCCTGGGCGCGCGCGAGGACTTCCTGGGCGTTGAACCCGTAATACAGACTGATTTCGAGATACAGGACGATGCCATATACCTCTTTGACCACCTGGAATCCGACGAGGCTGTAGACCCCCTGGGTGTTGCGCAGGATGATCTCGACCATGTTGCGCAGCGCCCCGTCCGACAACGTATAGGTCCCCAGGCTGGAAAAGGTCGGCCGCACCACCGTGCGCTCGGAGTCGGGTGCCGCGGTGGCCATCCCCCGCTCCCTGTCGCGCCGACGGCGCAGCCGGTTGAACGGGTCGGAAAAGTACCCTGAAAACTCGTGTTTGATTTCCATGCTGGGCACAGGGATCGTGTGCATGCCTTCGGACACGCGGGTTTCCTTGGCTTGCCGCATCTCGTCCTCGCTGCTCACGTCCTCGATGCGGACGATGATCGAAGGCTGGGGCAGCCAGAGGTTGTCGCAGATGCGGGAGATCATGGCGTCCGAGGTGCCGAGAATCATCAGGTTTTTGGGCTTTTGCGCCACCAGCGCGCGCCGCGTGACCTCCGACCGCGTGGGATCCGCGAAAAGCGCCTGCCGGACCGACTCGATCTTGGATTTCGCCTTTTTTGCGGAGGTGCCGGACACGATCCGGCTGCCGTTGATCAGCAGACCGTCGTCGATGAGGTGGTCGATGCCGTATTGACGGGAGACGCTGATCGCGCGCGTGCTCTTGCCGGTACCAGAGGACCCGACGAATGCAAAAACATGCACCCGGGAGAGCGCTTCGCGGATCGGATCGGGGGGAGGCGGAGCCGATGCTTCCGCTTTTTCTGCTTTTTCGACGCGCTCCGCGGGAGGTGCGGGCGCCGGCACGAATTCCTCGTGATCCCGGAGCTGTTCGCCTGCGCGTTCCTCCACACGACGTCGGTTGCGGTCAAACTTGAGCGCCATGCTCGGCTACCCCCTGCGGGTGCGTCGTCCCGTCCGGCCGGCCCGCCTCAGCTGTCCCAGTTGTGATATACGTCCTGCACGTCGTCGTGGGACTCCAGTGCGTCGATCATCTTTTCGAGTTTGACGACGGCCTCCGGATCCTCGACCTCGACCCAGGTGATCGGCACCGGTCCGAGGGAGGAGTCTGCCAGTTCATACCCTTTGGTCTCGAGCGCGGCCCGCACTTCATAATAGGTCTCGGGCGTGGTCGTGATCACAAAGACTTCGTCTTCTTCCGCAAAGTCCTCGGCACCGGTCTCGAGTGCGTCCATCATCACCTGCTCCTCATCGAGCTCGTCGTTTTTTTCGATGAGGATGTTGCCTTTGTCCTGGAACTGGAAGGACACGCAGCCGGACGTTCCCATGTTGCCGCCAAAGCGGTCGAACAGGTGGCGCACGTCGCCGGCGGTGCGGTTGCGGTTGTCGGTCAGGGTGCGGACCATCACGGCGACACCCTCCGGACCGTATCCCTCGTAGACGATCTCCTCAAAGTTATCGCTCTCCGACGCTCCGGCGGCCTTTTTGATACTCCGCTGGATGTTGTCGTTGGGCATGTTCGCGGACTTGGCCTTGGTGATGACGTCCTTGAGCCGGGAATTGACGTCGGGGTCGGGTCCGCCGCTGCGCACCGCGACCTGGATCTCGCGGCCGATTTTCGTGAAAGTCGCTCCGCGCTGCGCGTCGGCCGCGCCTTTTTTACGTTTGATGTTGTTCCATTTGGAATGGCCGGACATATGTGTTGTTTCCTCCTGACAGCGGGTTGGTGGATGGCGTGAACATACCGCCGGTCTTGGGTGCCGGCGGCGAGTCCGGACGGGACGCGCGGTCTGCGCGTTAAGGTCCGGGTAGGCGGGTCAGGTCAGATCAGCTCGCGGTACTTCTCGTAAGAGAGCATCAACAGCGATTTGTCCTGGCTGTACGTGATCTTCTCGAGTGCTTCTTCGATGTCGTAGAAGCCGCCGTTGTCGAAGTTTTGTGCCGCATTCGGCTTGACCGCGTCATCGTCCGCGACCATGATGAACCAGACGATTTTGTTGCATACCGGTCGCATGCGGGAAATCGAGTAGAACTCGTAGTTCGTGCGGCCTGCGGGCGAAACGATGCGTGCCCTGCATCCGGCCTCGTAGGCAACCCGCTCGATCGCAACATCCTCGGGCAGGTTGTTGCTGCGGATCACGCCTTTGGGGAACACCCATTCCTGTTTCTCGTTTTTGAGAATCAGCACCTTGTCTTTGTGAAAGACGACGCCACCTGCGCAGTTTCTGACCAGCATAAGACGGACCTCCTCTCCCGCGGGTGTCCGGTGATATCTGATCCATCCCGCATGCCGCCTCTTAGGCGGCGTGTGGACTGATACTCCCCGCGTAAGAATTTTACCATATCCGGCCGTCCCGGGGAAACCATCGGGCGAGTCGGGGGAGAGGCGTTCAGTCGGGGGGAGGAGGCGTGCGTCAGGGAAACCGGACGATGAACAGTGTCCCCTGTCCGGGATGACTGACGACGCTGATATCGCCGTTGTACAACGTCACGATGTGCTTGACGATGGACAGGCCCAGCCCGGTGCCGCCCAACTGGCGGGATCGGCTTTTGTCGACCCGGTAGAACCGTTCAAAGATGCGGTCGTGGTGCTCCTCGGGGATGCCGATGCCGGTGTCCGCAACCGTGACCACCGTGAACTTGCGCTCCCGCCGTACCGATATCCGGACTTCTCCGCCCGGCTGGTTGTACTTGACGGCATTCTCCACCAGATTGTAGAAGAGCTGTTCCAGCCGCAGGCGGGAAGCGCGCAATGTCAGCGTCGGGTCGAGTTCGGTATGGATGGCGACCCCCGCTTTTTCCGCCACCGGAGCCAGTCGTTCCGCGGTTTCGGCGGCGACCTCGGCCAGTGAAACCGCCTGGACGGTGCCCGGATCGTCCCGGTTGCCTTCGATCTCGGACAACTGGAGCATGTCGTCGATCAAAGCCTGCAGCCGCTCGGCTTCGATCTCGATGATTTCATAAAATTGCGCGGTGGTCTGGGGGTCCCGTTCCCCGCCTTTGAGCAGCTCCACATACCCGCGGATGGAGGTGAGAGGCGTCTTGAGCTCGTGTGTGACGTTGGCGACAAACTCGCTGCGGACCTGTTCGAGCCGGCGCAGACGCGTCACGTCCGACACGACGGCGAGGGCTCCCTCTTCCCTGGGCGCGTGCAGCGGGGTCGCAAACACCTGGAGTACCCGCTCCTCGGGAATGGTGACATGGATTTCGCCTCGCACCGGTGCATGTGTCGCGGCCGCACTGCGCAGGATGTCGCGGATCAAAAGGTAGTTGGGTCCGCCGTCGTTGATGTTGCCCTCTTCCCATCCTCCCGCGGGATTCCCGAGCAAATGGCGGGTCCGGTCGGTCAGAAGCAGATAACGGCCGTCCGGCGCGGTCGCGAGGATACCGTCGTCCATGCCCTGGAGAATGCCCGCAAGCTTGTCGTTGTTTTCCTCCAGCTCGGCATAGGTGCGCGCCAGCCGGTCGGCCATCTCGTTGAAAGCGTCACTTAAGCGCCCGAGCTCCGCGGGTGCGGGCTGCATGCGTGTCTCATAACGTCCCTCCGAAAAGGACCGAGCGGCTTCGGACATCTCCTCCATCGGGCGGGAAACCCGTCGCACCAGTGCGCGGACCGCCGCGGCCGCCACACCCAGTCCGACCAGCATGCCGGCTACCGCTGCCCCCGCGAGGTACAGCCGGCTGCTGACGACCCGGGTCATCGGCATCGCGGCGCGCAGCACCCAGTCTCCGGTCTTGACCGCAGCGTAGGAATACCGCGTGTCGACGACGTTGCTTCCCCGCTGGTCGTGTCCCCATCAGGTTGCGATCGCGTCGACGACTTCCCGGCGGGCTCCGTGGGTTTCCAGCACCGGCCCGTCGCTCGCGCTGTCCGCCAGCACGGTACCGTCCAGCGCGATCAGGGTGATGCGGATGTCCTGGCCGATCGCGGACAGGTCGGCGGCGATCCGGTCCGCAACTCCCTCGGGGTCGGCGGCGATCCCTTCACGCACATCGTCGGCCTGCGCGGCGGCAACCGCCAGAACAGCGTCCAGGCGCCCGCGCAGTTCACGGGACACCTGGCGCTCGATCAGCAGGGTGGACAACAGCGAAGCGGAAAGCAACGCGACCGCAACCGCGACCAGTGTGATCCGCAATACTCGTGTTCTCATTCGTCTTCTCCCGATGCCTCAAACCTGTATCCGATCCCGCGCACCGTGGACAACAGGCGCGGCTCTTCCGGTTTGTCTTCGAGTTTTTGACGCAGGTAGCGGATGTGCACGTCCACGGTCCGGGTGTCGCCAAAGTACTCGGTTTTCCATACGTTTTCCATGAGAAACTCCCGGGTAAACACGTGGCCGGGGCGGGACATCAACGTGTGCAGCAGTTCAAATTCCCGCGGGGTGAGCTCGATCGGCCGGCCGTCGCGCGTCACCCGGTGACGATCGGGGTCGAGTACGATCCCGCCCGCCCGGACTTGCGCGTCCTGCCGGGGCTCCAGATATTCTTTTCGCCGCAGCAGCGCCCGCACCCGGGCGACCAGTTCTTTGACTCCGAACGGTTTGGAGACATAGTCATCGGCCCCCATTTCCAGGCCGATCACGCGGTCGATCTCTCCGGCGCGTGCGGTCAGCATCAGGATCGGAACCGGTCGAGTCCGGGGGGAGGCGCGCAACTGTCTGCACAATTCCAGTCCGTCGGGGGAAGGCATCATCCAATCCAGGACGACCACGTCGGGCAGACGCCCCCGCACGGCCGAAAGAAACGTCCGGCCGTCGCCAAAGTCTGCGGTCTCAAAACCGGCATCCCGGAGCGCGACTGCGGCCAGACGGCGGATGTTGGGTTC
>JAAYKS010000472.1 GCA_012522285.1 Clostridiaceae bacterium
GGAAAGAGCCGACCTGCGGATGCGGATCGGACGCGGGCGGGTCCGGGTGCTGCTGATCGCACTGTCAACCACCACATAAGGCAGGAGGATTGCATGATCCAGGCTTTTCTTCTCATCGGGCAATCCAATATGGCCGGCCGGGGCCCGCTGGACGAGGTGCCGCCCATCGTCAATCCCGCGGTGCGGATGTTCCGCGACGGGGTGTGGTTGCCTGCGGCAGAGCCGCTCCATACAGACAAACCGGCGATGGCCGGCATCGGCCCGGGCATGAGCTTTGCGGACGCGTTACAGCGTCGGCATGGCGGCACAATCGGGCTGGTACCCTGTGCATTTGGCGGGACCTCCCTGCGGGAGTGGCAGCCGGGAGAGTCGTTGTTCACCGAAGCCATACAGGCCACCCGCGCGGCATTGTTGGCCGGCGGGGTGCTCAAGGGCGTTTTGTGGCACCAGGGAGAGAGCGATTCGGATACCTGGGAGGACGCAGAGCGCTACGACACGGGGTTTTGGTCCATGTATCATCCCCTCACGGAACAGATTGGCGGAAGGGGTGTCCCCTTCCTGATCGGCGAATTGGGCGAATTCTTGGCGGACTATACGCCGGGGTGCGGATTTTTCCGGACCACCAACCGGAAACTAGAAGAGATCGCGAAGGGCGGTCCTGCTTTTGCATGGGTGCCAGCCACGGGGTTGACCGACCGGGGCGACTCCCTCCATTTCGACGCCCCTTCACAGCGGGTGTTCGGGCTACGCTATGCCGATGCATGGGAGCAGGCAGCAGTGCGGCTCGGGATGAGGCTGACATAGACGCCGTCATCCTTTCCCCGATTCATGATCCGTCTCGTTCGGACCGTTTTATTGGACAGTGTCCCGCGCACAATACAGGTGGAAGCATCCACTGCCGATACGGCGCATTGTATGAAAGGGGAGCACTGCCTTGGACAAGAAATGGACAGAAATCGTCTTCATCCTCGACCGCAGCGGGTCCATGAGCGGCCTGGAAGAAGACACCATCGGGGGCTATAACGCGTTTTTGCAGAAACAGCGGGAGGCAGAGGGAAACGCCCGTATCACGACGGTGCTGTTCAACCACGAGTATCAGCTGTTGCACGACAGCCTCCCGATCGAGGAGGTGCTGCCGATCACCCGGCTGGAATACGACGTCGGAGGGATGACCGCGCTCCTGGACGCGGTCGGCAGCACGATCTTGCGGATCAAGCAGCGGATCAACGGAATGTCAGCCCAACACAAGCCCGCTCGGGTGGTATTTGTCATCACCACCGACGGATATGAAAACAGCAGCCGGGAGTTTGGTTTCGCCCAGGTGCGGGACATGATCCATATTCTGATTGAAAAGTCCGGATGGGAATTCATTTTCCTGGGTGCCAACATCGACGCGGAGGCATTCGCCAGCGAGATCGGCATCCAAGCGGACAAAGCAGCGAATTATACCGCCAGCAAAAAAGGTACAAAGAGGATGTATGACTCCATGGCAGAGGAAGTCGCGAACATCCGAAACTCCGGAGCCATGCGGGCGGACTGGAAACAGCAACCCCAAACGGAAGACCCGGAAGACTGAGCAGGTCCGTCGTCTGCTGTGGCAATTGATGGCAAAGAGGCACAGACAAAAGCAGGGGCGCCGGATGGAACCGGCGCCCCTGCTCGTTAGGTATAGCTTGTGTGATTGGGTTAAGGTGTCGGTGATAGAGCGGCTGCTGCATCGACGATCCCAGCGCCGATGGCGTCGCCACCCCAGGAAATCGGGATCAGGCCATATGTCGGATCCATCACTTCCAGTGTGCCTGGAGCCATCTTGATTGCTGTTGATTCAAGGATGGATTCGGCTTCTACGGCGGTGAGCGCCGGATCCTTCTGTGCCATCAGCGCAACCACCCCTGCGACGTGGGGGCTGGCCATCGAGGTCCCTCCCAGGTAGTAGTAGCCTAGCTGGCCACTGTTGACCTGGTATGAACCCACGATCCAGGAACCGGGGGCTACGACATCGAGGTCCTGTCCAGCTAGTTCGCGTGAGGAGAAGTCGGTGATGTAGAATTCATTTGGATCAGTAGGATCAGGCACATCGATGCCATTCCACCAACCGCTAGCCGTCCACTCCCCGACCCTGCCGCACGCACCGACCGAGATGACCGGAGCATAGGCCCCCGGATATCCCATGCCTTCTGCGCCTTTATTGCCCGCGGAGGCGACGATGATGACGCCCTGTGCAATTGCGTAATCGATTGCCGCTTTCTCCACCGCATCCAGTGCAGAACCGCCCAGGCTCATGTTGATCACAACGGGAGAATCTGCGAGCGGAACTGCTTTCAAGTCCGCGATGTAAGTGATGCCTCTGGCGATCACAGATGACCATCCGGAACCGTTCTGGTTAAGTACCTTGACCGGGATCACAGTCGCCATCGGAGCCACTCCGTTGATCGGTGTCCCTCCCAGGTCATATCCCA
>JAAYKS010000473.1 GCA_012522285.1 Clostridiaceae bacterium
GTTGTAATGAATCACATAAGAGACGTCGGATTTGTCGATCCCCATCCCAAACGCGTTGGTCGCGACCATGACACGCTTGCGGTCGTACAGAAAATCGTCCTGGTTGGCCCGGC
This sequence comes from Clostridiaceae bacterium, assembly GCA_012522285.1. Taxonomy (GTDB): domain Bacteria; phylum Bacillota; class Clostridia; order Saccharofermentanales; family UBA5734; genus JAAYKS01. Next base: position 114 of record JAAYKS010000473.1, read on the forward strand.
GTTCCGCCTCGCTCAGCCCTGCGTGGTAGCGGGTCGCCGCAAACCCCCGGGCAGACAAGCCTTCGCACACTTCCTCGACGGTTTTGCGGGTGGTGCAGTAGACGATCCCTGCCTTTTCCCGGTTCGCGCGGACATAGTCGGCCAATGCCGTGGGCTTGTGCCGTGGCTTCCGGACTTCGAACCGCAGGTTTTCCCGGTCAAATCCGGTCGTGATCCGCAGAGGCTCGATCAACCCGAGACTGACGACAATATCGTCCCGGACCGTCGCAGTCGCGGTGGCGGTGAAAGCACTCACCACCGGTCGGACCGGGAGCCACTCGATAAACCGCACGATCCGCAGATAGCTTGGGCGGAAATCCTGGCCCCATTGTGAGATGCAGTGTGCTTCGTCGACGGTCACCATCGAGATCTCCAGCGAGCGCGTCAATGCCAGGAAACTGTCGGTCAACAGCCGTTCCGGCGCAACGTAGAGGATTTTGTACTCCCCTGCCCGGGTTCTGGCCATCACGTCGCGGTACTCTTCCTGCGACAGGGAGCTGTTGAGAAAAGCTGCCGGGATGCCCGCCTGCTCCAGTGCGTTCACCTGGTCTTTCATCAGAGAAATGAGCGGAGAGACGACGATCGTCACCCCGTCCAGAAGGAGCGCCGGCACCTGGTAGCAGATCGATTTGCCCGCTCCGGTCGGCATGATGCCCAGCACGTCCTGCCGGGCCAGAATGGCGTCAATGACCTCGAGCTGTCCCGAACGGTATCGGGTATGCCCAAAATGATCCCGAAGGATGGTGAATTTGTCCAAATCGGTTTCTCCTGTTCTATTGATGTGGTATGGCCTATCGCCCCAGCAGGGCGTCTTCCAGTTTGGTCAGCCCGCCTTCCGTGTCGTAGTCGACCATCGTACAGCCGTCGATGCCCAGTCGCATCTGCAATCGGTCCTCGAGGAAGGGTTTCCACACAGGGAGACCTTCTCCGTTGGGGTTTCCGGTTTTGGCAAAATTGGTCCAGAATCCGAGGATCGTATCCGACAACTGGTGATCCTCCGCGACAAACGGACGCCAGCACCGGTCCAGCGTGCCAAACTCGTACCACAGCTCCGAGGAATGGAACGCACCCGCATCGTCTCCCGGCATCTGCCTGTCAAAGCAATAGAGGTAGGCCGGTTTTTTACCCTGCTCCAACTGCAGCCGTCCCCAGGCCCGCAGCGCGGCTGCCATGCTCACACGACCAACCGGCACTTTGTCCGGATCGATCCCCTCGTTGGAGGTGTGACCCAGCAGATAGTCGATGTCCTGCTGCTGCCCCTCCAGGAGGCTGTCCTCGAGCGAGTACGGGAGCGCATGCCCGTCGGTACAGAGGTTGAATCCGCCCCGCATCGGGTCGGGCATCCAGTCCTTGA
>JAAYKS010000474.1 GCA_012522285.1 Clostridiaceae bacterium
CCGTCTCGCTGCGGGTGCCGTCACTTTGCCGATGTGTGATGACCGTGAGAGATGACGGCTTTATGTACCCCATGACATTGAGAGGCTTCTTTATTCAATATCTTCATGAACCGAACGATATACATGGGTAGAGAGAGTAGCCGAGGGATCCAGTTATGGTTCTCCCGACGAGGCGGCTGCATATCTGGAGAGTGGAACCAAAATGAAACCCAGAAGAGCGCTGCTCGCCGTGGTCGTCATCATGGCAACCTGTATGTTGCTTCTGCCGGCGGCAGGATGTGGACCGGGTGAGGGTCAGCCGACGGAACCCGTATCGACAACCGGAATCGAATCCGGTTCTGCTGTGACGCCTGTACCTGCCCCTGACGGGATCGATCACCCGATCTTACCAAAACCTGGCGATGTGATCATTCATCCCAACGTCAATGCAGGCGGCATGCTTCCTGTCGTGAAAAACAAAGAAACCCTGCAGGTCCTGATCGCGCATAACGATTGGATCGTGTCATATGATTATCGTACAAACCGGCTGTCTACATGGCTTGAGGACCGGACGAATGTTCATGTGGAGTTTCTGGTTTTATCCGATCAGGAGACTGCTTCATTTGGAGCACCATTGCAGGGGGATGTCTGTCTGCTCCCGATGGATCGAGCGACTGCAGCTGCGCTGGGATCTTCGGGTGTGCTGACACCGCTGGATGGCCTGATCCTGCCGTATGCGCCGCGATTGCGGAAAATGCTGGCGGATGTGGGTTGTGTTCCGAGCGTGTTGTCTGCACCGGACGGCAGAATCTATACGCTGCCTGCGGCCCGAATCTCCGCCGTGCGGGACGCCGGATCCCATGGTATGCGGTTGTGGATCCATGCCGGTTATCTCGAGCGTTACGGGGGTGGGCTGCCATCCACCACCGAAGAACTCCGACGGTATCTGGAGTGGGTTCGGGATCAAGATGCCGACGGCAACGGTGACCCTTCAGATGAATGGGGGTGGATTGGCGCGGAGTCCCGGTCGACATCATTTTCACGTCCAACTGACTTTCTCATGAATGCTTTTGTCCGGCAGGACAGCGACGGGTATACAGTGCGGGGCAGCCGGATCGGTTATGCGCCTGTATCGGCGGAGTATCGGAAAGGGCTGTCCTGGCTAGCCGCACTTATGCGGGATGGACTGATGGATCCTGACTATATTGACAACGATTCCGATGCCATCCGCGCAAAGGTCACACAATTGCCAACAGGCGCGGCCGGCTGTGTGTCTTCGGCGGACCTTGCCTTTCTGGATGGCGATCCGACGGTTCGCGCCTCTTACATTCCGGTCCCGCCGCTGACCGGACCGGACGGGATTCGGTTCGCGTGGGCCGACCCCTTTGCCGGACTGGGACAGGCGCGTGCCTCCATCCCCGTTGCCAGCACCAAGCAAGAGATCGCAATGGCCTGGCTGGATGCCTGTTATGACGAAGAAGCGCCGCTGCGGGCCCGGTTCGGCGAGTTGGGAACCGATTGGATCCTGCCCCCTTCCGGAACGGTTTCCCGGTTGGGGACAGATGCACGAGTGGATCCGAAAATTGAAACCTGGGCGGTCCGCACATATGCCCACTGGTATGACGTGTTTCCTTCACTTTCGATCACGGACGGCTCGTGGTGCTCCTTGATTCTCTCTTCCGGTGAATCGGATGCGAAGAGAAATATGGAGGTTTCCAAAGCGTACCAGGACGCCGAGTCGCCTTCCAGCATTGCGCCCCCTCTCGAATTCGATGAAGAGACAGGATTCCATGTCGCCGATTGGCGATCGGCGATCGACCAAACGGCACGGACTGCAATCAATGCCTTCATCACAGGCCAGCGCATGGTAGACGTCGATGAGGAGTGGGACGCATATACAGCACAGCTTCAATCTGTCGGGCTGGATGACTGCCTGGCTGCGATGCAGGATGCGTATGATCGCGCGGGAGCGGGAACTGCTGCGGCTTTTCCTTCCCGGGGCCCTCACGCCCGCCCGCTGGATCCATGAGCCGGAGGGAGGAACATCCGGCGTGTCGCAAGAATGACAAAGCGGTTTCACTTTTCGGACAATCCGGAATGCACGCTTCCAGTCAGGTGCGTCCTTGTTATGATGGAGAAGTGTCCGCAGCCTTATCGCCGGACCACATAGGAGGCCGTGAAGCCGCCACGGAGGGGATATGGCCGATCTGACCCTGTATCTCCAGATTGAGGGGAGCATGTTGTTGCTGGCCGGAGCGGCTTTGGCCTTGGGTCAACGCCGGCGTAAATCGGCTGCGCCGGGCAGGTTTGGTTGGGTACGTGGATGGGCCTCTCTTTCAGCG
>JAAYKS010000475.1 GCA_012522285.1 Clostridiaceae bacterium
ATACAGACCGATGCGCTGTTCAAAGGCCGGCAATGCCCGGCGCATCGCAAGACCGAGATGCAGAACAAAGGAGTGGAGCGTATTGTCACGCGCGTCCAGCTCATACCAGACGGTCGGTCCGGAGCGGGCGGCAAACAAAGAAGCGGTGGCGGTTTTGCCCGAACCCGGGCCGGCACAGAGATAGACCACGGGATGGGCTTTGTCACCCATGGCTTCCAAAACGGACGGGCGGATGGAGAGGCCGCGTTCGGGGAGCGGGGGCCGGGGTTTGGCTAAACCAATCGAATCCATTTCGACCGCCTCGCTAACCGGTTAACAGATCAAACTGTTGTATGTTGTGAGCTCACTCAGAGGATCGGGTAGAGTCCTATTATAACACAACAAATGCAAAGTCGTTCTCTTAGGAGACGCTTCTGCCTTATGGACAGAACCGGATATTCGCACCTTTCGCTCTTAATCAAAGGTCCTGGTCCACCGCGACCGCTCGCACCGGACTGCCGTCCGCGCCGGCCATCCGCAGGGGCAACGCAAACAGCGTGAGCCTGCAGCCGCACAGCGGTTGCAGGTTGACCAGCCCCTCCAATAGGAGAATGTCCCGCGACAGCAGCGAGCGGTGCATCTGGGTCGCTTCCGCCCCGACTCCTTCAGCACCAGACGTCGATGGATCCTCGACAACAGCCAGCACCGTCGGCATGTCCGTCCCCAGCAGCCCGATGCGGCGGGACACGAGCCATTCCGCCGTACCGGGCGCGAACCGGGGCAGGCCGGTGAAAAACCCCGGGGTGCCGCGGCGGCTTTCCCAGCCGGTGTACAGCACCAGAAAATCGCCCCGTTCCAGCAGTGGCGGTTGCAGTGCCTCCAAATCGATGACGCCGCTTTGCTCGACCATGGCGGAAACGTCCGCGAATACGGCAGGACCCGCAAAGCGATCCGGGGGGATGGCGTCCACCGCCGCACCGTCTGCCAAAAAGTGCCGCGGCACGTCGATGTGCGTGCCGGTGTGAGTCCCGAGAGACAGATCCAGTACGTTGCAGCCGTCCCGGCCGATTTCGGCCGCTGTTGAAAAACGGAAAGGCGGATCTCCGGGGAACACATCCATCCCCGGATGAATCAGCACACTCAGATCAACCATTTTCATCTGTGCCATCTCCTGTTTATGGTGGACTCGAGAGCCGTGAAACCGATATCATGGAACCTGGCAAACAGAGAGCAACGCCTCTTCCTCCATTGTACGCCGGCGAGCAGGGTGAGGGATGGAAAGGGATCGAAACGCCGAATTTTTGAGATCGCCTGGATGACGCGCGGCCGCTCCTGGGCGGAACCGGCGTTCCGGCCAGACCGCATTCTTCAAAACCTGATGGATTTACTAACTCCGGGGTAAACCCCGGCTCGCAGACGTCACGTCATGGCCGCCGTCATGCTGGCAAAAACGGCGTCCCAGTCGTAGTCCGGATTCTGGAGGATCGCACGGTCCATCCGCAGGCGAGGCCAGACTGCCATTTCAATCTGCTTGCGGTCCCGGACAAAACGCAGTCCGTCTTCAAATCCCTGAATCCCGCGCGACTTTCCGTACGGGCTGTTTTCGATATATGC
>JAAYKS010000476.1 GCA_012522285.1 Clostridiaceae bacterium
AACGCGGAGACATGGCATCGCCGAAATCAATATCGTGAAGCATCCACCCCAGGTCTCTCTCCCCGACATGGAAGGATTGCGGACGCTCGCCCTCAACAATCTCGAACTCGACGGCAAATTCCCGACAGCCGAAGGACGGTCGATGGTAACACTGTCCGGATCTGGCACGCCGCAGGAAAATATTGTAGTGCTTCTCTGCGGTGTCTTCCGATCCCGCCTTGTCCGTCAAGTCGAAGTGGGCATCAATCAGATAAGCAACATCCGTCAGAAATGTCGTTGCCCGCTGTTGGCGGTCCAACTCAATGACTTGGGAGATATTGACCGGGGCTCCCTTCATGGCCCGTTCGGCCATTGTGGCAGAACCTTTACTGCCCAGTTCGTTTCTCCTGAATGTATCGAACCGGATCTCGTTCAGGACTGTGATCCGGTCAACATGCCATCGGATTGCCGGTTTCCAATGGATCGATTCCAGGATTCCACGCGCAGCTGACGGCGTCATGACATCGTAGCTGACCCGCTCCGCTTTCATCTCCGGGCGAGTGAAACATGCGCGTTGTCCCCACACCTTGATACAGACTCCATAGCTCAACTGGCTTTCACCTCCTTCTCAGACAATCATGACTTTCATCTCATCGTTAACAGGCATCAGTCCATATCGCAGGTCATACCCCCTCTCCTCCACAAGATGCCAGATGGTGTCCTGTACGCACTCCAGCCATCCTGCCTTCACATATGCATCAAACAAGTATGGCGGCACAGAGACGACGTATGGCTGCAGCTTTCTCGACAAGAATCCCACATGAGGCATCTTTTTCGCCTGTCGGAGCAAGCCGCGAGCGGTTTCGTCATACGGGATGACAATCGCTCGGCTGAAGTCATCAATCAGCTGGAACTCCTCACCGATGGTCCTAAATGGGAAAAGGAGCTCCCGATACCCAACTTGAATTCGGTCCAGAATGCAGAGCTTGTCAAGTTCTCCTTTACTCCCAAAGATGACGTAACGCAGTTCGTAATACTGCCGGATCGCCTCCGGTGACAGAAGATCCTCACAGTTCTGTTCCACCATGTGTGTGATCTCCTCCACTCGCCTAAACCAACCACGCAAAGCCTGATTCTCCGGTTGGAATAAGTAGACCGGGCTGTCCTCGGCGGATCTTTTTCCCTCCCTGTTACATCGTCCGGCTGCCTGAATGATCGAATCCAGTCCTGTCGAAGCGCTAAATACCACAGGGAAGTCCATGTCGACTCCGGCTTCGATCAGCTGAGTCGATACGACACGGCATTCCGATCCGTTTGCCAGGCGCGATCGGATCTGGTCCAAGGTTATGACCCGATGCATCGGACACATCAAAGCACTCAGATGAAAGCTGTCCGGATCGGCTTGAGAAATCGTCGCAAGTGTCCGTGCATGGCTGCGGGTGTTGACGACACAGAGTGCCTGACGGCAGTCCGCCATACGGTTGGAAATATCCTCGTCCGATCGATCCCCCAACCGATGAAGAGTAACACGGCGCAATGCACTGAACAGCGGCGCAACCGGCTCCACAATCTCCTTGACTTTCGAACCCAACGGCAGAATGCACTCCAACGCAGGTTGAGTGGCTGTGCAGAAAACCACGATGCACCGGAAGTGCTTCATCAGTTCTTCCAGCGCGAGGAGAGCCGGTCGGAGGTACTAGTCCGGGAACCCCTGGAATTCATCCAGTACAATTACGGTATTGACGATGTTGTGCATCTTGCGGCAACGGGATGGTCGTGCGGCAAAGATGGACTCGAACAGTTGGACATTGGTTGTCACCACAAACGGCGAATCCCAGTTCTCCGCCGACAATGATCTGTCATCCTCCTCTTCATCGGGACGAAGTTCCCTGATGATGTTGCTGTGATGTTCCAGTACCGCATCGTCGCCAAGCCACTCTCGAAAGAGCCGGGCGCTCTGGTCAATGATGCTGGTGAAAGGGATCGCATAGATGACCCGCTCCAGATCGTTATGCATCGCGTGATCTAGTGCGAACGACAAGGATGCAAAAG
>JAAYKS010000074.1 GCA_012522285.1 Clostridiaceae bacterium
CGATACAACGTTGCGTTATTCGGCATAAAGGACAAAAATGGCAGTTCTACGTCCCGTCGGAGCCAGGTGGCAGAGAGAGGTGTTGGAGCCCGAAAACACGCTTGCGGATATACTGGCCGGGCGTGAGTGTCGCCTGCAAGTGTTTCTCCAGCGCACGGTGAACCTGACTTTGCACCGCGATGTCTTCGCCGGTCGGAAACTGCAGTCCATATCTGCGGCGCAACACCACATCGGTCGCCTCTTCGATCTTGACATCGCGGAATCCCGTGCGGCGATCCGCGCGCTGTGCAAAAGCCGTCAAAGTTTCACCGGGCTCGGGAAGGATGTCGAGGCAGGCCAGCTGGCGAAGGATGTCTCGCTGGTAGAACACCATCTGGCGCTCCCGATTGGCGAACCTGCGACGGACGGAGGACAGGCGATACCTGTTGGCGAGCATCTGCCTGCGAACGCGGACCGTCAGCCAATAGGCAGGCGAAGCCAAAAGAAGCAGAACCCCTGCCAGAATCCATCCGAATCCCAGCCCCTTGGAGTCGTCGATGGGGGGCGGGAGGATCGGTGTCACGGGATAGGAGGTCGGCTCCAGTGTGATGGTGGGATCCTCGATCGGCCCCGTGACGGACGGCGTGACCGTCGGTGTCTCCGATTCCCGAGACGGGGTCGGATCGAAAGGCACCCATCCGATGCCGTCAAAGTAAATTTCGGTCCAGGCGTGAGCCATTTTGCCGGTGATGGAAAAGGCGTTGCCCGCACCCGGGGCGGGGGAGACGAATCCTTCGACGTACCGGGCCGGCAATCCCTGGGTACGCGCCATGACCGCCATGGCGGTCGCATAGTATACGCAATATCCTTCCCTGGTTTCCAGGAAATGGGCGACAAAATCCATATCCGGGGGGACGACGGGGGTCAAGGTATAGACAAATCCTTCCTCATGAAAAAACGTGTGCAGGCGGGATGCCCGCTCATACGGGGTACCCTCCCCCGCGACGCGCGCCGCGGTCTCGGAGACCTCCTCGGGCAGATCGGCCGGCAGCTGCAGATACCGTTCGCGGATCGCAGAGGTCCACTCCGCAGGATCGGGTTCGGCATCGCTTTCCCACCGTAACATGGCACCATCAAACTGGCCGGCGGCGGCATCAAAGAAGCGGGAGCGGATGGCATAGCCATTGTGAGACGGGATGGTGTCGTAGGTGTAGATCTCCCCCTGCGCGTTGAAGAAGGGGATGGCCCCGTAGCTCCGGGCAATCCGGACTTTTTCCGGCCGGTTGCCCGTAAAGAAGAACGGCATGCCATCGATCATATGCGTCAGCGTATAGTTCACCTCGACGGTGGTGTCCCTTAGGAAGGCCGATCGGGAAGATCCTGCCGGGCGTCCGATGTCGAACGCTTCGTTCTGGGTGCCGCGCCACAGCAGACTGCCGAAGCGATACCGTTCGTCATCGCCGCTGTCCTGCCATTGATCCCCGGTGTACACATCCCGCGTCCCGCCTCGCAAATAGAGTCCGCCGACGTCGGAGCGGATGCGCAGCACCTCGCGCGCGGAAGGTCGGATCGGTCCTCCCAGCCGGCCAAGGGGTTCAAACCCCATGGAAGCAATCGAGAAGGTGTCATGAGGGCGTGTATCGCCCTGCCAGATGTCGAGCAGATCCTTGACGTCGGTCACACTGTTGACCAGCACCCGGAGCTTCCATGAGGTTGTGTCCGCCGGGACCAGACCAAGTGCGAGCAGCATGCAGAGGATGCAGACCGGGAGACCCAATACCTGCATAGCGCCCCGGTCGAGGCGGTCCTTTCCGCCGCTCCGCCGGTTGACCGATGCGGCGAATGCCCGTGGAAACAAGGCGGCGAGTCCCGCAGCGCAATAGGCCATGGCAGTGATCGAAGGCTCCTGTCCGACCACCCACAGCGACAGGAAGATCGCAGCGGTCACCGCGGTGTAGACCAGCAAGTTGAACAACCGGCGCACCAGCAGAAAAACCACAAGCGACCCCAGTCCGACCACCATCCAGGCGAGGGGTTTCAAGATGTCGGGGGTGGATGCGGTAAAGCCGGTCAGTACCCACCAGGTATGCTGACCTGTCTCCACCAGGGCCTGGATCAGAACCCGCGGCTCTTCCGCGCGCGCCAGCATCAGACCGGCCACTCCGCCTGCAACCAGAAGCAGGGAAGGCAGGATCCACCACTTGCGTGTCAGGAACACGATGGCCACCGCACATACGAATGCGATGCCCAGCATTCTCGACAGCGGGATGTCCAGTTTACTCAGCGTGAAAAACAAATGCGCAAATCCGGTGGTCATCAACATGGCCGCCACACTGTCAGCCACGGTTGCCATGACACGTTCCCGTCCCAGAAAGCCCAGCAGCCGCTGGATCACGGACGCAGACTTCTTGTCTGTCGTGTCTGTTCTCGGTACAGTGCTCATA
>JAAYKS010000477.1 GCA_012522285.1 Clostridiaceae bacterium
GGCGTTGACACACTGGCCACAGCTCACACAGTCGGTCTCCTGCAGCTGCAGCCCGTTCTTGGTACCGACCAGCTGACGCCCGCCTTTCATGCGGAACGAGAGGATGTCCAGGCCCGCGATCTCCGTACAGGCCGCGATACAACGGCCGAAGGCGATACATTTGTTGGGATCCCGCATGATGTAGGGATGGTCGTCGACGATCGGAAAGTACGGCCGCGTGTGCGCGGGTTCGACATACTCGATCCCGTGGTCGGTGGCCTCCTTGCGGAGGGCGCAGTCATAACGGTCGGTACACCCGCACCGCAGACAGCGTCGCGCCTCGTCCCTTGCCTCCTGCTCGGACAGGGTCTGTTCGACCTCGTCGAACCCGTGGATCCGGTCCGCGGGCGCAAGGGAAGGCTGTACCGCGCGACCGATACGGGGCAACGCTTCAAAAGCCCATCGGGGAAGGTCTTCGAGCGAACCACGGCTACAGCTGTAATCCGTGTGTCCTTCCGGAACATATCCTTTTTGAAGAAAACTGTCGATCGCTTCGGCCGCGTGGCGTCCGGCGGCGACCGCCTGGATGACCGTCGCAGGACCTGTCACACAGTCGCCACCCGCAAAGACACCGGTCTCGGAGGTTAGCGCGGTCTTGCCGTCGATTTCGACATCTCCCCATTTGCCCAGCCGCACCGGCAGGTCGTGGTAGAGAAACTGGGTGTTGGTGCTCTGGCCGATCGCGCAGAGGATGGTGTCCGCGGACAGCGACACATCACTGCCTTCGACCGGTAGCGGACGCGCCCGGCCGGAGCGGTCTGCCGGGCCGAGGGTCATCTGCAGGCAATGCAGCTTCTTCTTCCCATTTTCGTGGGCAATGCGAGCAGGCGACAGTAAAAAATGCAGCTCCACACCTTCCCGTTCCGCCGCCTCGATCTCCTCCGCTTGTGCGGGCATCTCCTCCCGGGTACGGCGATACACAATTCGCACGGAACGGGCACCCGCACGCAATGCGGTGCGGGCACAATCCACCGCGGTGTTGCCGCCGCCGATCACCACGACGTCGGCTCCAGTCCGGATATCCGCGCCCGCGGCCACTTGTTCGAGATAGCGGATACCCATATGGACTCCGTCGAGGTTCTCCCCTTCTATATGAAGCGGGGTAGGCTGCCAGGATCCGATCGCGAGATAGACCGCGTCAAAATCCCGTTTCAGGTCTTCCAGGCGAAGATGGGTGCCGAGCGCTTTGCCCGTGACGATGCGGACGCCGGTTTGGCGGATACAGTCGATTTCGCGGTCGAGCACCTCACGGGACAACCGGTAGGCGGGGATACCGTATCGCATCATCCCGCCGGGTTGCTGCTGGCGTTCGAACACGGTGACCTCGTGTCCGCGCACCGCGCTGTAGTATGCCGCGGTCAATCCGGAAGGGCCCGCGCCAACCACGGCTACGCGTTTCCCGGTGGAAGGAGCCCGCCGGGGAATCCAATTGGACGCGCGCGCAAGGTCCCAGTCTGCCGCGAACCGCTTGACCGCGTTGATCGCGACCGGTTCGTCCACCAGATTGCGGCGGCAGGCCGCTTCGCAAGGGTGCGGGCAGACCCGGCCGCAGATCGACGGAAATGGATTGTGTTCCTTGATGACGCGGACCGCGGCCTCGTGGTTGCCGTTGCCGACCTGGCGCAAAAACGCCTGGATGTCGATTCCCGCGGGGCATGCGGTCACACAGGGTGCGACACAGTCCGCATTGTGGTCGGAAAGCAGCTGCTCCAGGCGGATTTTCCGGTAGGCTTCCAAACGGGGGGTGCGGGTGTACAGAACCATCCCTTCCCTCACGGGCGTCTGGCAGGATTTGACATCCCGCTCCGGAAGTCCGTCGCCGCTCAACGTGAC
>JAAYKS010000478.1 GCA_012522285.1 Clostridiaceae bacterium
AACCGAGGGTCAACACCGTGTCGGGCAACTTCTCCCGCCCAACACCAAAAATAACGTCATGCCTGTGGGACAAAATTGAGTTTTTTCGTAGGCCGGATACTTTTCCTGCCCCGCATTTTTTTGCGGGGTTCAATCCGGCAATAATGCCTTCACCTCTCCCCGTACTCAATCCGCAAAAAAATCAAATTCATACGCGCCCTGATCTAATCCCGAGCGGAAATCAATCGTTTAATTCGCCTCTTGATCCGTCGCCGAAAATCGAAAATCGGCACCAGAATTTTCCAACGCGAAAGCAAAGCAATCACTAATTTTTCCGGTCCAAGCCCCAAGCGAATCGCTTTCCCATTCCTAAGGACACGTTCAACTCTGCCCAACACATCATCAAATCCAATCCAGCCATCGGCTTGGTATGCCGAATTATCTCCTTTGCAGAGGTATCTATCCTTTTCGATTTTAATCACACGATGGGCCAGCACTCTGCCACTCGGATTATGTACGAAGGTCAGAACGTCACCTGTTCGGATAGAACGTGCATCTATTGGGGAAATAACGATCTTATCGCCCGAATGGATAAAAGGATACATACTACCACCCGGCGCATTAAAGCTTATCGCGTTTCCTCCAACAGTAGCAGCTCTAATCAATATCGCCAATTCATCGGAATCAACTGCGTGTTGTCCAATTCTTGCGGGCTCATAGTTCAACATAGAAGCTTCTAATCCTGTGGAACTTCCCGGCATGGATTTGGCTGAACCGTCGTCGCCCGGTTGCCGCAGAAGCCAAAACGGCTCTCTCGCGACCCAACAAAAGTGTCCGGGGAGTTCATCCGCCACCAAAAGATGCCGTCGTCTGAAGCGGTTTCCCACTCCCCCTCCACCTGACTGGTCTGTGCAACGATGTCACCGGTGAAGATAAAGTCGATTCCGTCGATTTTGGCTAATCCAGTCACGCTTGTGCCGCTGACCTGAACAGTCAATTCCGAGGGTGTGTAGCCACCCCTGGTGTTCTGATACCAGATATTCCAGACACCCTGCCATTCAGTAACGCCAGGAGTTGGATTGGGCGTTTGATAAGGATATGCCATGGCGGTCGGTGTGGGTGCGACACTGGTAGGTTCAGTGCCGATAGGATAACTTGTGGCCAGGGGATCTACAACTGTGGGAGTAAACGCGCTCATTGACGTATTGGTTGGGATGGTTTGAGAGGTTTCCGGCGAAGGCTGAGTTTCTTCTCTTGGCGGTGGGGGATCTGTCACAAGGTCAGTGACTGCCTGGCTGATTGGCTTTTGCAAGGTGGCAATAACCTCCCCCTGAAAATGCTCTACATCCGGCTGTCTTTGTTGACCACAACCGGTAAGGAGAAAGAACAAAACCATGACCAGCAAAATTTTCCGGTTCATCAAGTCGGATTTTATCATGGATGGGATGCTCAAATTTTGAGATCAATAAAGAAAGACGCCACCCCTTTGAAGCCTGCCCGTTACTGCAGGGCTCTAACCACGCTTTCGATTACCAGATCTTGCTGCTCATCGGTCATGCTCGGGAAGAGCGGCAGCGTCACCTGCCTTCGGGCAACGTTTTCAGTCATCCAGAGTTCCTCGCCCTCGTTGCGATAGATCGCAAATTGGTGAACCGGTGGGTAGTGAAAACTGGTCTGGATCCCATCCCTTTTCATTGCTTCCCGAAAAGCTTCCCTGTCAACACCTTCAGGCAGCAAAACCGGGAAGATGTGCTGGCTGCTAACCCCGCGTTTGTCAGCAAATGGCAGCCCCAAAGCCGGCGCTTTCTCCGTAAATGCCTGCCGGTACCGAACCACCAAAGCTTCCCGCCTGGCATTGCCAGCTGGCAGCTTTTTGAGCTGTTCACGCCCGATCGCCGCACGGA
>JAAYKS010000479.1 GCA_012522285.1 Clostridiaceae bacterium
GTATCCGAGGTGCACGGCATGTCCCAGCGGGGCGGCAGTGTCATCACCTATGCGCGGCTGGGAGACGAGGTCTTCTCACCGACAGTGGAGGAAGGCCGCGCCGATTTTCTCCTGGCATTTGAAGAGCTCGAAGGGCTGCGCTGGGCACCACTGCTCCGCAAAGGCGGTGTCGCGCTGCTCAACAGCCAGCACATCCTCCCGTTGCCGGTCAGCCTGGGTCGGGCACAATATCCGGAGCACATCGCGGAAACCCTGGAACACGCCTGCGGCGGGGAGTCCAGAGTCATTCGGATGGACGCGCGTGCGCTCGCGCTCCAGGCCGGCAGTCTGCGGGCGGTCAATGTTGTGATGATCGGCGCGATGGCCGCGCTGACCGATTTGCCGGCAGAAGTGTGGGAGCAGGCGATCGATCAGGTGCTCCCGGAACGGTTGCAGGCTGTAAACCACAAAGCGTTTCGCCTGGGATATGGCGTGCCGGGCTGATCCTTGTTATGATGAATGCATAAACAGCTTTCTGTAACGGCCGGGCGGGGCCTTGTATGCCTCGGTCCGGCTCACTGAGATGGAGGTGGTACGATGCTGGTCGAACAAATTTCCGTATTTTTGGAAAACAAATCCGGCAGGCTCGCAGAAGTGACGAAGACGCTGCACGGACACGGCATCGACATCCGGGCGCTGTACGTTGCAGACACGGCCGAGTACGGCATTTTGCGCATGATCGTGGACCAGCCGTACGAAGCGGTCGTCGCTTTGTCGGAAAAGGGATTTACGGTCAGTTCGACACATGTGCTCGCGCTGGCGCTGGAAGACGCGCCGGGGACGCTGGACCGCGCGCTGTCCGTGTTGAGCGAAGGCGGCATTTCGGTCGAGTACCTGTATGCATTCGTCGGCCGCGCTTCGACCGATGCGGTGGTTGTGATCCGGGTGGAAGATCCCGACCGTGCGACCGTCGAATTGGAAAAAGGCGGAATCCGGCTGATGTCGACCAAGGAGGTCTATGGCCTTTGACCTTTGCGCTGTATGAACGTTTCGGAGTAAGCCGGGACGCGTTCGGGCTCGGGCTCGAAGCGGAACGGCTTTTATCCGACCGGTTCCGGCAGATCGCCGCGGTTCGCGAGGTCAACCAGTTGCGCGTCTTGTCCGCCCTCCAGTCCGTCCGCTTGTCGGACAGTCATTTCAATATGGGCTCCGGTTATGGATACGACGACGCGGGCCGGGAACGCAGCGATCAGGCGTATGCCTCGGTGTTTGGCGCGGAGTCGGCGCTGGTTCGCGCTCAGATCAGTTCCGGGTCACAGGCCATCGCGGCCTGTCTGTACGGGGGGCTGCGCCCCGGCGACGTTCTGTTGTCGGTCACCGGCAAGCCATATGACACGTTGTCCATGACCATCGGCCTCTCGCCGGAGAACGCGGGTTCTCTGCGGGAATTTGGCATCGGCTACCGGCAGGTCGAACTGCTCCCGGACGGGAGTCCCGACCCGGTCGCCATCCGAGGTGCGCTCGATCCCGCAGTCAAGATGATATTTATCCAGAAGTCGCGCGGTTACTCCAGCCGTCGCTCCCTGCTCTCGACGGACATCGAGACTGTCGTCCGCACGGTGCGGGAGGCCGGCAGCAGCGCGGTCGTCATGGTGGACAACTGTTACGGGGAGTTTGTAGAGACAGTGGAGCCCTGTATGTGCGGGGCGGATCTGTGTGCCGGCTCCCTCATCAAGAATCCCGGAGGCGGACTCTGTCCGACCGGGGGATATGTTGCCGGTCGCAGCGATCTGGTGGATCTCGCAGCTGCGCGCCTGACGGTGCCCGGACTGGGCGGACATGTGGGGCCGACGCTCGGACTCAACAGAACGTTCGCACAAGGACTGTACCTCGCACCGCACATCGTTGCGGAAGCGCTCAAAGGGGCTGTTTTCGCGGCTCGGATCTTCGGGCTGGCCGGGTATCGCACCGCCCCCGATCCAGTGGAGGCGCGCGGGGATATCGTGCAGACACTCACATTTGGCGAGGAGGAGCCGCTGCTCCGCTTTTGTCGCGCGGTACAGGCGGCCGCACCGGTGGACAGCCATGTGACACCCGTGCCGTGGGAGATGCCCGGATACGACTGTCCGGTTGTCATGGCAGCGGGCACTTTTGTCCAGGGGGCGTCGATCGAGCTGTCCGCGGACGGACCGGTCAAGCCTCCCTATACCGCCTACATGCAGGGCGGTCTCGTGTATGAAAACGTAAAACTGGCCTGTCTGATGGCGCTGTCCCGAGAGAGGCCGGCAACATGAGCCCGAAGCGGCGCGTTCCCCCCGTTACGCGGCGAGGCGCTCCCCCCGAGTCACTACGAGGTGCTCCTCCCGGCCTTCGCGGTTCGCGTGATCGCTCGGACGGACTCCGGCGCGGCGACGCGTCGGGACATGCGCGGCCGATGGCGTCGAAAGATCGCCTGGTGATCATCGAGAAGCGAAAAGCGCGTGCGCGCAATCTGCGCATCTTTATCGCTTTCTTTGCCATCACCGCCCTGACACTGCTCCTGATCACGACCATTTTGCGCAAGAACCAGCCCGCGCCTCGGTTCCAGTTTATCCAGCCCGGCCGCATCGTTCGCACGGTTGAAGCGACCGCTTTGATTGTGAGGGACGAGGTCGTCCTCCTGGCGCAGGACGCGGGACAATGGAAACCACTCGCGGCGGAAGGGGTGCGTGTTTCCGCGAATGACCGGGTTGCCATGGTGATCCGGCCGGGGATGGAGTCCACCATTACGGAGCTGGAAAACTGCGAGCAACAGATTGCCCAGATCCAGCTGGAACTGATCGAACAAGGTTCCGCCCCCGCCGCTCAGGCGGTCTATGAGGAAGTCAACGGAGAGATCGCAGGCATTGTCCGGCTGCTCCGCAAAGACGCGGCCGGCGGGATCCTGGGCAACAACCGCCAATACGCCTCGTCGCTGGAATTGTTGATCGAGGCGAGGGAGAGCCGTCTGCAGGAGATCGATTTCAAGGACGCCCGGCTCGACCAGCTGGCAAGTCAACGGGACTATCTGTCGAGCATCCTGGGCGAAAACGCGGGCGCAGTGTTTGCCACTGCCCCCGGTATCGTCTCCTACCGCACCGATGGAATGGAAACCAGATTGGACGCATCCGCCGTCGAAAGTATGACGCCGGAAACCCTGGCGTCCCTTTTGACAGAGTCGTCGGGATTTGTACCCGTGGGAACGACTGTTTCCGCCGGATCCCCGGTCGCGCGTATTTCGAACGGGCTGATTCAGTATCTGGTGTTTTACGCGCAAAACGCCGAACCCGATTGGTTCGAGGTGGGCGGGCGGCATACGGTTTCGGTGGTTTCGGAGGGGATCGACATCGAGGAGTGTTACGTGTCGTCCGTGTCGCAGTCCCGCGACGGGGTGCTCGTGGCCCTGTATACAGACCGTCAGGTCGCCCGCTTGTTCGACCGGCGGGTGGCCGATTGCAGCATCACCCTCCCGGCCAGAACGGTTGAAGGATTGCAGGTTCCGGTCGAAGCACTGGTGGAAGAAGCCGGTGAGACCTCTATTTTTCTCAACGAATCCGGATTCGCCCGGCGGGCCGCCGTCAAAGTCCTGGACCGCGACCGGACGCGTGCGATCATCGAACCAAAGGGAGAAGATCCCTACAAGGTCGAGGTTTCCTCCATCGTGATCGTGAATCCTGAATCGGTTGTGGAAGGGGACAAAGTGGGATGACGAAGGAAATAACAGGTGTGGGTGCACGCTATCTGGCCCTCTGTGAACAACTGGCGGCCATCTGCCGCGAGGCAGACAGAGACCCTGCCGGCCTCACCCTGGTCGCGGTCAGCAAAAATGCGACTGTCGAAGATGCGATCAAGGTGGTCCTCGCGGGAGCCATGGATCTCGGCGAGAACCGCGTACAGGAAATGCTGTCCAAGCAACAGGGGTTTTCCGAGGCCGGACTCGCGCAGCCGCACTGGCATTTGATTGGAACACTGCAAACCCGAAAAGCGCGGCAGATCGTCGGGAAAACCACCCTGGTCCACTCACTCGACCGGGTGGAACTCGCGATCGAACTCGGAAAGCGCTCCGAAGCCCTTGGGATCAAGACCGATGTACTGATGCAGTTCAACATTGCCAGGGAACCTTCCAAGCACGGATATGACGCCCGCGAGGCGGATTTTGCGTTGGAACAGTGTGTCGCGACCCCGGGTCTGGTCGTGCGTGGCATCATGGCCATGGCGCCGCTCGCGGGCGGGACCGATGTTGCGCGGGAGACGTTTGAGGCTGCCCGGACTCTATTTGATCGACTGCGGTCCGGCGGTGTCGCCGACCCCGCTGCGTTCAACCATCTGTCTATGGGGATGAGCGGCGATGTAGCCGAAGCGATACGGGCCGGTGCCACCATCGTCCGGGTCGGCAGCGCTATTTTCGGATCTCCTTCTCATTCCTAATATTTAGGTCCGCGTATCACGGACAGGTTACAGTCAGCAGTCATTCCCGAACCTTTATTGCCGCCCCGTTACATCCCATTTACGCCTTGCCAGAGGCCGTTGATTGCTCCCTGTGCTGCATCTATAATCGGCGTATCGGATCACAAGCGGAATCATTGAATCGGGGGTAACTGCATGGCAGGGTTTCTGAAAAATATCGTGAATAAAATCAGTGGCTACGAGGAGTATGACGTCTACGACGAGGAACTCGAGCCCCAGGAAGATATCGGATACGAAGAAGAGCCTGTGGATCCGCCTTCCTATGGTCGTCAGAATCCGTTCCGTGCGCGCCAGAACCGCGTGGTCGACATCAAAACGGGAAACGGTTCCCAGGTCGTCGTACTGCAGCCTGCGGACATCGATACCGCCAAAGCGGTCAGCAACCATGTCCGCGCGGGTCGCACGGTCATCTGTAATTTTGAGAAAGTGGATCCGAAAGTGGCACAGCGGGTGGTGGACTTCATCACCGGCGCGGCCTTTGCGCTGGATGGACAAGTCTCTCCGGTGTCGAATTCGATTTTTGTGATTGTTCCGCGCAGTGTGTCGCTGTTGCAGGGAGCGGGAGAGAATGAGTCCGCACTCGACTATCTGCGTCATGTCAAAGGGACACAGCACGGCTGACTGTGAACGCAAAGGGTCTGAAACAAGGGGCTTTCCGGAATGGAAAGCCCCCTTTTTTCAATACGGGCCTTCCGATCGATGTGTTATAATTTCATATGTTTTCTGTACGGTGGTGAGCGATTATGGGCATTATTGTAGGACTGGATATTGGCGGAAGTACGACAAAAATTGTCGCGCTCCGCGGCCGGGACGTCATCAGCCGGGAACTGGTCGTCGCGACGGATCCGGTGACGTCTGCCTATGGCGCAGTCGGGAAGTTGTTGAACGACAACCGGCTTCCTCTTTCCTCGATTGATCAGATCAAAGTGACCGGTGTGGGCGCTGCCCATGTCAAGGACGGTCTGTTTGGCATTCCGACTCACAGTGTACCCGAATTCGGGGCTGTCGGGCTGGGGGGACTGTTTCTGACCGGGCTGGAGCGGGCGGTGATCGTCAGCATCGGTACCGGTACCGCGATTGTCCTAGCCGATCCGGAGGGAGTCCGGCATGTGATCGGTTCCGGCGTCGGCGGCGGTACGCTGGTCGGGCTGTCCAACGCAATGCTGCACGTCCGCGATTTTTCGACTTTGGTCGATATGGCAGACCAGGGAGATCTTGACCACATCGATTTGAGGATTCGCGACATTTCTGCGGCGGAGATCCCCGGACTCAGCCCGGACACGACCGCCTCCAATTTTGGAAAAATGGAAGACAATTCAGCGCGGGAAGACATCGCCCTGGGTATCATCAACATGGTGTTCCAATCGATCGGAACGATGGCGGTGCTGGCGGCCCGCCTGTACCAAACCGAAGACATCGTCTGTACCGGAAGCGTCACCCAGGTGCGGCAGGGGCATCATGTGCTGAAAGGCATGGCCGAGCTGTACCATCTCCGTTTCCACGTTCCCGACGGCGCGGAGTTCGCGACCGCGCTGGGCGCCGCTTTGCAGACCGTATAGCCCGCAACAATCGGATACAAGGAGCGACTGGTTCATGAAAATTGCATTTTCCACACTGGGATGTCCTGAATGGTCCTGGAACGAAATTTACCCCATGGCCAAAGACCTCGGTTTCGACGGCATCGAAATCCGGGGACTCGGCAATGAAATCCATGCGGTTCGCACGCCTCCCTTTTCTCCGGAAGAAATCGACCGGACGATGGCGGCGCTCCAGACGCTCGGGATCGAAGTCTCGTGCTTTTCCTCCGCCTGCTGTGTCAAGGATCGTGAAAGCATTGAGGCCACGATGGCGGAAGGCATCGAAACCATCGATCTGGCTTCGCGGGCCGGCGTCCCCTTTGTGCGGATTCTCGCAGACCGCGAACCTCATGTCGAAGGGCCGGTTGACGACGCCACGGTGATTCCGGCGCTGCGGCAACTGGCGGACCACGCGGCATTGTCGGGGGTCACCATTCTGGTGGAGACCAACGGTGTATATGCGGATTCCGCCCGGATGCGGGCTCTGCTCGACCGGGTTGCCCACCCCGCGGTCAAAGTGCTGTGGGACATCCATCATCCCATCCGCTTTTTCGGCGAAGCTCCTTCCCGCACGTATGAGGTGCTGGGACCGGACATCGCTTATGTGCACGTAAAAGATTCCATCCGCGACCGGGAAGGACGCATCCGGTACCGGATGATGGGCGATGGAGATCTCGGCGTCGAAGAGGCGCTGGATGTGCTGGTCCAGTCTGGATTTGACGGCTATGTCTCGCTCGAGTGGGTCAAGCGCTGGAGCGGAGACCTCGAAGACGCCGCGATCGTTTTCCCCCATTTCGCGTATTACATGGACCGCTATCTGTCCGGCCGCGGCATTCTCCGGCCGGCGACACTTCCCGCTGCGGAACCCGTTGCCTCTCTGCCCGGTCCCGCCCCTGTGGAAGGACCGTTTGCGGTAGGCAAGGGCTTTCGCATCTGGGAGAAAGACATCCTGGTGGACGTCACAATGAACGAGCTTGTCCAGAAGGTCGCAACGTTGTTTCCGGACCAGCCGGCCGTCGCGTACGTGACCCAGGACTACCGGCGGACCTATGCCGAATTCCGGGACGAAATCGACCGCGTGGCGCGCGGATTTCTGGCGATGGGGATCCAGAAGGGAGACCACATCGCGATCTGGAGCGCCAACCACCCCCAGTGGCTGCTGACGTTTTTCGCGGCCGCCCGGATCGGGTGCGTACTGGTGACGGTCAACACCTCTTACAAAATTCACGAGCTTGAATACCTGCTGCGTCAGTCCGATTCGCAGGCACTGGTGATGATGGATGCCTACAAGGACTCCGATTATGTCGCGATCCTCAACGAGGTCTGTCCGGAGCTCGCCACTTCGGATCCGGGCGCTCTCCACGCGGAGAGGCTCCCGCAGCTTCGGACGGTGATCAATTTTGCCTCTGCCCAGCCGGGCTGCCACACCTGGGAGGATGTGCTGCGTCTGGCCGACCAGGTGCCGGCCTCCCGCTTGGATGAGATCGAGGCCACTCTCGACGCGCACGATGTGGTGAACATGCAGTACACGTCCGGTACCACCGGATTTCCCAAAGGGGTGATGCTGACCCACTACAACGTCATCAACAACGGGAAATGCATCGGCGACTGCATGGATTTCTCCACCGCCGACAAACTGTTGATCCCCGTGCCGTTTTTCCACTGCTTCGGCATGGTCCTGGCCATTCTCGCCGCCGTGACACACGGGACGACCATGGTCCCTCTGGAGTACTTCCAGCCGGCCAACGTGCTCAAAGCCATCCGGGAGGAGCGCTGTACCGCCATGCACGGGGTTCCCACGATGTTCATCGCGACACTGGAGCACCCGGATTTTGGCAAGACGGATTTTTCGACCATGCGGACCGGCATCATGGCGGGCTCGCCCTGCCCGGTCAAAGTAATGCAGGACGTCGTCGACCGGATGCACATGGATCAGATCACCATTGTGTTCGGTCAGACCGAAAGCTCGCCCGGGTGTACGCAAAGCCGGGTCGACGATCCGATCGAGATCCGTGTATCGACGGTCGGACGCACACTGCCCGGTGTCGAATGCCGGATCGTGGATCCTGCGACCAACCAGCCGGTGCCCGACGGGACGGCCGGGGAATTCGTCGCCCGGGGCTACAACATCATGAAGGGCTACTACAACATGCCGGAGGCGACTGCTGCCGCGATCGACGCCGAAGGATGGCTGCACACGGGCGATCTGGCGGTACGCGACGCAAACGGGTACTACAAGATCACCGGCCGGATCAAAGACATGATCATCCGCGGCGGCGAAAACATCTATCCCAAGGAGATCGAGGAGTTCCTCTATACCCATCCGGCCGTCAAAGATGTCCAGGTGGTTGGGGTTCCGGATAAAACGTACGGAGAGGCGGTGTTGGCCGCTGTCATCCGCAAAGAGGGAAGTCCCGCCACCGAGGAAGAGCTCAAAACGTTTGTCCGGGAGCACATGGCCAAACATAAAACCCCGAAATACGTGGTGTTTGTCGAAGAGTTTCCCATGACCGCAAGTGGCAAGATTCAAAAGTTCAAGATTCGGGAGTGGGCGATCGAACATCTGCATTTGGAGGAGGCTGCTTCGATTGAAACTGCCTGACACGTTCCCGGTGCAGCGCGAAGCCAGCCGACGTCCGCGCGCGTTCGAGCTGGACGCGCTTCGCGGCTTTGCGGTGTTGATGATGATGCTGCACCATTTTGCGTTTGACGTCCGCTACATGCTGGGAATTCCTTGGTTCGGTTTTCAGGAGAGCACTTGGTTCGGCTCCTTGCTCCGTCCGTTTTTTGTTGCGGTTTTTTTGGGTATTTCCGGGGTCTGCTGTTCGTTTTCACGCGACAACAGAAAGCGGGGTGTCCGTATGCTCGTCGCCTCGATTGTCCTGACGGTTGTGTCCTTCGCGGGATCCCGGCTGCTCGGCGTCGACCTGTATATCTACTTTAACGTGATCCATCTGATCACAGTCGGAACATTTCTGTTCGCGCTGTTGGAATGGCTGGACCGGAAACGCCCGGAAACCCGTCCGCTCCGCCTCTCACTGTCTATCCTGCTGTCCGCCGTCTTCCTCTATCTGGGTGGCGCGCTGCCGGCGTTTGGAACCCCGCGGACCGACTGGCTGTTGCCGCTCGGAAGGGTGACTCCGCAAACCGCGGAAATCATGGCGGACTACATGCCCGTTCTGCCCTGGCTGGGATTTTTCTTTGTGGGAGCCGCCGTAGGCCTGGCCCTCTACAAGGATCGGGGGACCTTGTTCCCGCGTGCAGCCGCCCGGTTGTCCGGGGTGTTGTCGCCCCTGTCTTTTATGGGACGACATGCGTTGGTCTTCTATCTGCTGCACCAGCCGGTTCTGCTCGGCGCGCTGTATCTGCTGCGGCATTTTCGTGTGATATGATGGGATTCGGATCGGAACGCAATGACAGCGAGAAGAGGGAAGCCGTGTTGCATGCGGCGATCTTCGATCTGGACGGTACGCTGCTGGACACCCTGCAGGATCTGACGGACAGCTTTAACGAAGCACTGACCCGCTACGGCTTTCCGCCGCACCCGCCCCACGTGTACCGCACCCTGATCGGATCGGGAGCGCGCCGCCTGGTCGAACGGGCGGTCGGCGGAGGCGTCTCGCAGGCATCGGTGTCGGCGGAGACCGTCGAATCGGTACTTGCTGCCTTTACAGAGCGATATCAGCAGACCCTGGATCGTCACACACGCCCCTATGATGGAATCCCGGAACTGCTGGCCACACTCTCTGCCCGCGGCATTCGTCTGGCGGTGCTGTCGAACAAGTCGGACGAGTGCACCAAAGCGCTGGTCGCCCGCTTTTTCCCGGACATCCGGTTCGAGGAAGTGCTGGGACTGCGGCCCGGGTTTCCGGCCAAACCCGATCCGGCTTCTGCGCTGGAAATCGCCGAAAAGATGGGCATCGATCCGGAACGCATCGTCTGCATCGGCGATTCCGGGTCCGACATGACGACTGCATGCCGCGCCGGGATGATGCCGGTCGGCGTATTGTGGGGATATCGGGAGCGGGAGGAACTGCTCGACGCGGGGGCGCGTACGTTGTCCGCGTGTCCGGATGAACTGGATAAGGTGTTTGCCTGATCGGCTCGGAGATAGATAGATGGATCGTGTTGGAGTGGATCGTAAGTACAGAGGCGGATCTGCTGTCCTGCGCTGGACGGGTTGGATCCTCCCGGCGCTGACCGGGTTTGTTGTCCAGAGACTGGTGGCGGGGACGCCCCGGGTTGCTGAGCGTGTGCTGTCGCGCGGGCTGTTTCGTGTTGTTTCCACTCCGATCATGCGCCTGACTTCGTGGATTCCATTTTCCGTGACGGAACTGCTGGCCGTGGCAGCGTTGCCAGTGGCTGTGGTGTTATGTATCCGGCTGAACCGGCATCTCCGTCGTGCCGACCCCGGGCAGCGGGGAGCGGTGGCAGGACGCGCTCTGCGCCGGCTGTTGTGGACGCTGTCCATCCTGTTTTTGTTTTTTATGGTGCTGCACGGCTGGAATTACACCCGGCTGCCGTTGTCGGAATCTATGCAGTGGGAAGTCCGGGAACGCTCCTCGGACGATCTTGCGCGGGCGGCGGTCTGGCTTGCGGACCGGGCTTTAGAGGCGCGGACGCAGGTCCGGGAGAATGCCGACGGGGTGATGGTCCTGACCGGCGACATCCGGGCAACACTGGCGGAGTCCGGCACCGTGTTTGACGATGCGGCAAAGCAAATGCCATTGCTGGCAGGTCCTCCGGTCCGTCCCAAAGGGGTGCTTCTCTCCCGGTACTGGTCCTACACCGGGATCACCGGAATGTATTTCCCGTTTCTGGTCGAGGCCAATGTCAATGTGGATGCGCCTCACAGCTCGCTGCCGAATACGATGTTGCACGAAATCGCCCATACGCGCGGATTCGCGCGGGAAGACGAAGCGGGATTTCTCGCGTATCTGGCGGGCACCGGCAGCACGTCGCCGGATTTCCGCTACAGTGCCTTTCTGCATGCCTATCTGAGCCTGTCCAACCAGTTGTACGCCTATGACGAAGAAGCCTGGGCGGCCAGTTGGGACCACATTTCCGAGGCCATCCATCGGGATCTGGCTTATCAGTCCGACTATTGGAAACAATTCGAGGGGCCGGTCCGGGAAGTGTCCGAGCAGGTCAACAACACTTATCTCCAGGCCAATCTCCAGACCGACGGCGTCCGCAGCTACGGGCGCAACGCCGACTTGATCCTCGCGCACCTTTTCCAGACGGTGCCGGAACTGAAGGATCCCGCACAGGGGGGAGCCGGATGATCCGGGTCGTTCTGGAAGGCCATCTTCACGCTTATCCTGTCGCAGATGTACTGCGGCAGTTTTTCGGTCCCGTCCGGTCGGTCGGTGACCGGATGCTGGAAACCTGTGGCGGTCCGGACGGGGAGGAGACGACCCTGGTCAGTTCCGTCGCTTCGGACGGTTCCACGGCCTTTTGTGTCCGTACGGGTTTTATACCCTCCGAAGACGCGCCTTCGCATCCCGACCCGATCGTCGGAATCGTGGACACCGCTTCTCTCAAGCGGGAACTGAAACGGCAGATGTATCGGTTTTTGTCCCAGCTTACCGGTGTGTCGTTTCCGTGGGGCTCGCTGACCGGGATCCGCCCGACATTGATTGCCCAGGAGTGTGTTACGGCCGCGGGTGGGGACACCCGGGCCGCGGCGCGGGAGATGACAGACCGGTACGATGTGTCTCGGGAGAAAGCCTGTCTGGCTGTGGAAACCTGTCTTCTGGAATCGACCCTCAGACAATCGGTCGACCCCGCTTCTTTTTGTGTCTATGTAGGAATTCCGTTCTGTCCCAGCCGGTGTTCCTATTGTTCGTTCACCTTACCGGAATGTGCGACCAAAATGAACCGGGCGGAGGCGTATGTCGAAGCACTGATCCAGGAGACCCGAACCGTTTTCCAGGCACTGGAGGGCCCGGTCTCCTGTCTGTATGTGGGGGGCGGGACGCCCACCGCACTGGATCCCGCTTTGTTTGACCGCATGCTGACCGGCGTCATGCACACCCTCCCGCTCGCTGCCGGCGCGGAGATCACGGTGGAAGCTGGGCGCCCGGACACCATCGACCGGATCAAACTCGAAACCATGCGCGCTCTCGGGGTCGGGAGGGTCTGTGTGAATCCGCAGACGATGCACGACGACACGCTGCGCCGAATCGGGAGAGCCCATACGGTGCGGCAGTCCGTGGAGGCCGTCCATCTCGCGCAAGCATCCGGGATCCCCGTACTCAACATGGATCTGATCGCCGGCCTGCCCGGAGAGACACCGGACATGTTCGCGTCGTCGCTGGAGCAGGTGCTCGATCTGAAACCCGGCAACGTGACGGTTCACACCCTGTCCATGAAACGGAAATCCGCGCTAACGGGCCGGCTTGTCCGGGAAGGCCGGGGGGAGGTAGGAATCGGGGCTTTGCATACATCGGATCCGGACCTGGACGCGATGCACCGCACCGCGAGGGTACGCTTGCGGGAGAGTGGTATGTACCCGTATTATCTGTATCGTCAGAAAGATACGGTCGGCGGGCACGAAAACACCGGTTACGCCGTTCCCGGTGCCGAATGTGTTTATAATGTCTGCATGATGGGAGACCGTCACACCGTGATCGGACTGGGAAGCGGCGCCATGACCAAGCGCGTCACCGGATCCCGGGTCGAACGGATCCCCGCAGTACGGGACATCGAAGGTTTTATCACACGCTCCGGCGAAATGGCGGAGCGGATCATCCGCGGCTTTGAGGCGCGGCCATATGGAGGAACAAACGCGAATGGATAGAAGCACGACACGTCGAAGCAACAGGAAAGGGTCCGTCTGGATCGTCGCTCTGGTGGTGGCGGGGTTGCTGACCGGGTGCGGGACCAATCCCACCACACCGGCAGTCACGACCACAGGGGCGACGACCGCTTCCACGACCACTCTGCCCCCGGAAATGACATCTGAAACCGCGGCAACTACGACGCCCGCCCGGCCGGCCGTTCGTCCGCTGGACGGCCCCCGTGCCGTTTCGGACGAGTGGATTCTCCGGACGGGGGAAACCATGCGCTTGACCGAAAGCGGAGAAGATACGGATCTGCTGATCGCCTGGGTCCAGATCGAGAATACGGGGGACCGCTCCCTGACGGTCAGTTCGCTGCTGTCGATCGGGATGACGGACAACGTGACGGAGGAGAAGGCCGATGTGCCGGATCTTGTGGAAGCGCTCTTGCGCATCTCCGAAGTAGACCCCGATGGTTCCACACTGGACGGGGAGATCCTGCCGGGCGAACGCCTGTCCGGATGGATTTACGGGGAATTTCCGTCCGGAGTGAGTGATGTTACGGTGTCCGTGACGACCGAAGCGACCGCCGACGCATCTCAGACGGAAACGCTGGAGGTCGACCTGATCTATCAACAATAAAGGACGGATTGTGTGTATATGAGACTCAAGCTGATCGCCTGCAAAGTGCTGTTCCGGGAAATTTCCATGTTGGCCGCCCGTTGCGACAATTTCGTCGATATCACCTGGATGCGCCAGGGCTACCATCGGACACCCGACTTGCTCCGCTCGACCGTACAGGAACAGATTGACCGGATCGACGCGGGGGACGACCCTTGTTCCTGCAACAACGAAATCGGGGACTTCGACGCCATTTTACTGGGGTACGGCTTGTGCAGCAACGGGATTGTGGGGCTGCAATCCAAACGATATCCGCTGATTGTTCCGCGCGGGCACGACTGTATCACGTTTTTTCTGGGATCCAAGGAGCGGTACAGGTCGCTGTTCGACGCGCGGTCCGGCGGCACCTACTGGTACAC
>JAAYKS010000480.1 GCA_012522285.1 Clostridiaceae bacterium
AAACAAAGGCCCCGCATGAATCACCATGCGGGGCACTTTTATGTGATCGACCGTGATTTGTATGACCAGGCATAGGAACTGCCCGATGTCGTCGTGCCGGGTCTGTTATGACCCTCTGACGAATCGGATCCATCCGGATGGAAGACCGCCGCATGCAGCGGCCGCACCGGCCAGGATCCCCTCGGTGAGTGTGCCGTCTTCTCCGAACACGAGTACTTCTTTCCCGTCACCCAACGGGCGTCCCCCATAGCCGGCTGCCGCGAGTACAGCTCCCAAATCTTTTTCGGGTTTTGCTGTGCGCATGCCCAGAACCAGTACGGGTTGCGCCTCGAACGGAACCATACGGCCGGCCGGCATCGGGGGCCACACCAGACGCGGCAGGGAGTCCTCCCCGCCCAGACATTCAAGTACATCGGACACCACTGCGCTGGCCGTAGGCAACGCACCCGCGCCCGGGCCGTAGAACATGGCGGTTCCGATCGCGTCGCCTTCGACCGCGATGGCATTGTTAACGCCCGAAGCGCAACAGACCGGATGGGTGCAAGACAGCGCGACTGGCTGGACGGAGGCCGCAATCCTGCCGTCCGCCATACGGGACGCACGCGCAAACAGTTTCACCTGTGCGCCGGCCTGGGCGGCGGTATCGATTCCCGCGGCATCGATAGCAGCGATGCCTTCGGTGTGAATTTCTCTCCAGGGCACGGCAACTCCGAACGCCAGGCTGGAAAGGATGGCCAGTTTTCTCCCGGCATCCAGTCCCTCGATGTCCGCCTCCGGCCGCTGTTCGGCAAATCCATGCGCCTGCGCTTCGGACAAAGCGGCGGCAAAGGACATATCATCCTGATCCATATGCGTCAGAATGTAGTTGGTCGTCCCGTTCAGAATACCGCTCACCGTATGGATCACGTTGGCTGCCAGGCAGTGACGCATGGGGTGGATGATCGGAATCCCTCCCCCGACACTCGCCTCAAACAGGTAACGGACCCCGTGGGATGCCGCAAGTTCCAGCAACTCGGGCCCATGCTCCGCCACCAGTTCCTTGTTGGAGGTCACGACGTGCCGGCCGGAAGCGAGCGCCCGTTTGGAAAAGGCGAATGCCGCGCCGGTCCCGCCGATGGTCTCCACCACCACGCGTACACGCGGGTCTGCGAGCACCGCGTCGTAATCCGCGGTGACCAACGGCTCCAAAGGATCCTGCGGAAACGTGCGGATGTCCACGATGTGAAGCAGTTCGGGCGAGACACCCGTCCGATCTGCCATGCCCGCGCGCCCTGCCGTCAATAGGCGGGCCGTGCCGGCGCCCACCACGCCGTATCCCAAAATCGCTACACCTGCTACGCTCATGTTTGTACCTGTCCGGAAACTCCGGTTCCTTTCCTATTCCCTAGCCATGATCCTGCAGGACCGGACCCCGGCGATACCGGCGAGTTCGTCCATGAGGAGTTGGAGTTCGATATTCATACGGTCGGTTTCCATGGTAATCGACACGTCCGCGAGTCCGTTGAGCGGAAAATTCTGGTTGATGGTGAGGATGTTTCCCTGCGCTTCGGCGATGCGGTTGATGATCCCGGACAAAATGCCCGGAAAGTTTTCCACCGCAAACACGAGCGTCACCACTCGGTTCTGATTGCTTTCATAAAACGGGAGAACCGCGTCTTTGTATTTGTAGTACGCGCTGCGGCTCAGACCGACGGTGCGCACCGCTTCGTTGACGGAATCGGCTTTGCCCGAGCTCAACAACCGCTTGACCTGCATCACCTTGAGAAAGACCTCAGGGAGCACATCTGATTTGATCAATAAATAATCGCTGTCCATACATCACCCCTGCAAGTCTCCGGCACAATGTGCATCCATCAAGGACAAAAGTCCGTAGCAAAGACTATAGCACGGGGGGTCCCCGCCGGTCAATCCGCAAATGAGCCGATCTCCAGCGCCGTCTCCCCTTGTCCTGTCATCCTGCGCCCGGTGAGTACGCGTTCCCGCACGTCGAAAAACAGACATCCTGCGGAGGCAGCCAGTCCAAACCCAAATGATGAGCCGGGATTTGCGAGGAGGACCGCTCGTCCGTCCGGCGTCTTCCCCCAATCCAGGCGGAACCGGTGTGTGTGCCCGTAGAACACTACGTCTGCCTGACAGCGGGCAGCCAGTTCAAACAGCAAAGCGAGCGAAGTCTTCACCTGCTGAAGATGGCCGTGCACACAGACGAACCGCAGGCCGCCGGCTTCGAATACCCTCACACCTGGGAGCCGCCGTCCCGCAGGATCGGTATTGCCCGCAACCGCCACCAGCGGTCCCAGACCGGGCACAGGGTCGGGCCAATCCTCGGGACCCATGTCTCCGAGGTGCACCACCGCATCGACACGCCGCTCCTGCACGCGGGAGCGACAGCCATCGAGGACGCTCAGATCTCCGTGCGAATCAGACACGACCAGAAGATGGGCGTGGACTCCGGCACCGTCGGAACGGCCAATCCGGTCAAACGGAGAGGCCATATTCCCGCCCTAAAATCTCCACCATCTGTCGAAGCGCCAGCCCTCTGTGGCTGATCGCATGCTTTTGGGCGGGATCCATCTCCGCGGTGGTCAATCCGAATGCAGGCACATAAAAGACCGGATCGTAGCCAAATCCGTTGTTCCCGCGCATCTCAGGCAGAATCCGCCCACGGCATTCCCCGCGTGCGGTAAAGCAAGTCCCGTCGGGCCGGCACACGGCGATGGCACAATGGAACGATGCATCCCACTGCAGCGGGTCCACGTCTTTAAGCATCTCCCACAAACGCGCGATTTTTTCCGGATAACCGGCATGTTCGCCTGCAAACCGGGCACTGTAAATGCCCGGTGCACCTCCGAGTGCGTCGATGGAAAGACCGGAGTCGTCCGCACAGACATACCCTCCGGTCTTCGCGTGTACCGCTTTCGCCTTGATCAAGGCATTCTCTTCAAACGTCGATCCGTTTTCCTCTATCTCGCCGTCGAAACCGGCCTCTCGCATCGTGAGAATACGGAAAGGAAATCCCGAAAGGATCTCCATGAATTCGCGGACTTTGTCCCGGTTTGCCGTCGCCAGCACAAAGGGCTGCCTGTGGGTCTGTCCCTCGGCATGTTTGGTCATGTCAGTCTCCTCCAGGCTTTGGGGTATCCATTTTTCAACATATTTTCGGTCTACTGCCTGGCCCAGCCAAGCGGTTGGCCGTCCAGAAAGACGGGGATCCGGCCCGGCGGCAAGCCGTCCGCGGTGGTTAGTGCAATCGTCTCGCCTCGCAGATACCGCAACACCCGGTCGTCCGACAACGAGAGATCGAAGCGGATGTCCAGATCCTCCTGCCGCATGGACAGCAGAATCGAATGGGACGGTTCAAATCGTGTGGCACCGTTCCTATTGTGTTGTGTACCCAAAAACAAGCCCGGTTTGAGGACCCGGAGACCGGTCATATCGGGCGGCGGGACGGGCAGCCAATGCCAATGGGTCTCGCGGTGGTTGGCGCCCTCCCCCATCGCCTCCTGGGTGGCCGTCCAGCTGTCCGGTGCGGTAAACCGTTGACGGGCGGCGGCAGAAAGCCGCTTCTCCCCATCGTGGAGTCCCGGCCACTCTTCCGCAGTGCCCGGGTGTTCCGGCATGGCGGGCGGAACCGTTCCGCCGGGATCTTCTTTCTTTTGCAGCAGCGCACAAAAGTGGCCTTCGCCGCTCGCCCGGTGTGGCCAGATCCGAACGGTACGCTCCGCCAGCGCGACCGGCAGACCGCCCTCGTCCGGCAGAGAGATCCCGGGCGACAATCCTTCGTGCAGCGGAATCGGTATCACTGTATATCCGGGGTGGGCAGACAGAAACCGTGCGATTGTGCCCTCATCCTCTTCGTGTGTGAACGTACAGGTGGAATACACCAGCATACCGCCCGGCCGCAGCATCCGATCGGTCGCCTGCAGGATGCTGTCCTGCATCGAGGCGCAGCGCGGCGGACCAAACCGTTCCCATCCGGCCACCGCATGCCGATCCCGCCGGAACATCCCTTCGCCGGAGCAGGGGGCATCCACCAGCACCCGGTCGAAATAGCTCGGAAGCCGATCCGCGATCCGGTCCGGATCCTCGGCCAGCACAATCGGATTGGAGACCCCGTGCAGTTCCAGATTGCGGATCAGGACACGGGCCCGATCGGGGCGGATCTCATTGCAAAACAGCAGCCCCTGTCCGCCCATCGCCTCCGCCAGGCGGGTGGACTTTCCTCCCGGTGCGGCGCACAGATCCATCACCCGTTCCCCGGGTCGGGCATCCAGCACCTCGGCCGGGAGCATCGCACTGGGTTCTTGCAGATAAAACAGACCCGCGTGGTGATAGGGGTGGCGCCCGGGTGCCAACGCCGGCGAAAGGGAGCCGGGCAGGACATACCCTGCACGGCTCCATGACACTTCTACGGAGGTGGAAATCCCCATTTTTTCAAGGAGGCCATGCAATCCGTTGCGATCGATCCCCTTGAGGAGGTTTCCCCGGATCCCGGTTTGGTGCGGCGCATCAAACGCCGCGAGAAACGACGGCCACTCCCGCTCCATCCCGCTCAGATAGAACTGTCGCTTCAGCGACGATAAAAAGCGTTCCGGCAGCTTCAAGCGACGATCTCCTCCCGCTGCGACATCACATCCGCTCGGCGACTTCGATCCCGAGCAGCCAGGTTCCGATGCGCAAAGCAGAGGCGACCGACTCACACAAGGCGAGCCGTGCGCGTACCAGTTCCGGATCTCCCGCGGACAGGATCGAGTAGCTGTTGTAGTATTTGTTGAACACGCGCGCCAGCATCCCGATGTAGCGCGTCAGATAGAACGGCTCATAATCTTCCGCGGCTTTGCGGATTGCCTCCGAAAACCCGTCGAGCTGGCGGGCAATATCGAATTCTTCAGGAAGGTCGAGCCGCAGCAACGCCTCGTCGGTCGCGGTCCCGGTCTGGTCGGACTCCGCCGCCTTGCGCAGGATGCTCCGGATCCGGGCGTAGGTATACATCACATAAGGTGCGGTGTCGCCCTCAAAATCGAGCATGTCTTCCCATGAAAAGACAATGTCCCGCTCCCGCCCGTTTTTTAGGTAGGTATAGATGACCGCGCCGATCCCGACCCGTTCCGCGATGGCCCGCATCTCTTCACCGGACGAATCCTGCCCGCGCGTCTCCATGTTTTTCACGATGATCTCATGTGTTTTCGCGACGGCCTGTCCAAGCAGGTCTTCGAGCAGAACCACATTCCCTTCGCGGGTCGAAAATTTCCCGTCCGCGAATTTTAAGAGCCCGAATCCGACGTGTATGCAGTCCTGCGCGCAGGGGACGCCCGCCTTTTCCAGCACGGCAAACACCTGGCGGAAATGGAGCGCCTGCGGGGTGCCGACCACATAGATGTTTTTGTAGAATCCGTATTCCCGCATCCGGTACAGCACCGCAGCGATGTCCCGGGAGGCGTAGATGGTCGTGCCGTCGGACTTGAGCACGATGCAGGGGGGTAGATTGTACTCGTCCAGCCGGACCACCTTGGCCCCCTGACTCTCCTCGAGCAGGCCCTTTTCCTCCAGCATTTTCACCACGGCGGGAATCTGGTCACTGTAAAAGCTCTCGCCGTTGTAATTGTCGAACGAGACGCCCAACCGCTGATACACCCGCTCGAACTCACGCAGACTCAAGTCCCGGAACCGCTGCCAGATCTCTTTTTCCTGGACCGCTCCTTCTTCGAGGCGGCGGAAATGCATGCGGCCCTCCTCTTCGAGCGCAGGATCCTTTTCCGCTTCCTTGTGGAACTTGACGTAGATCCGGAACAACTCGGCGATCGGATCTTTTTCCAGCGCCTCCTCGTCTCCCCAGCGGAGATAGGCCGAGATGAGTTTGCCGAATTGGGTTCCGTAATCGCCCAGATGGTTCATCCGGACGACCGGATATCCCAGATGTCCGTAGATCCTCGCCAGACTGTGCCCGAGGATGGTCGTAAATGCATGTCCGACATGGAACGGCTTTGCGATGTTGGGAGAGGAGTACTCGAGCAGGACGGTCTTGCCTTTGCCTTCTTCCGAGGTGCCCAATCGGTCTCCCGCATCAAGCGTGGCGCGGACGACGCCCGCGGTAAAGGCGCTTTGCCGCAGGAAAAAGTTGACATACCCTCCGTCCGCGCGCACGCGGTCGAGCGAGGGCGGCAACCCGTCCGGGCCGGAAGCCCGTTCCGCCAGGTCCGTGGCGATGGCCTGCGGTGCTTTCCGCAGTGACTTGGCAAGCTTGAAACAGGGCAGTGCGTAGTCCCCCATCCCGGCGGGCGGCACTTCGACCGCAGCCGTCAACACTTCTTCGTCAAGCCCGGTCAGCCGGACCAGCAGCTCGACGATGTCTTTTTTTACGTCCATCAGTAGATTTTCCCCTCCGCGAGGCCGGACGATATCTCGTCCGCCAGGTCATAGAGCCATCCAAAGCGCTCCGCAATACGCAGCGTCGTGAACTTGGGCCGCACTTCCTTGCCGAACGCGATCGCGTTGTAGGCTTCGCCGACCGTGTATCCGAGCTGGTCCGGCCGCACCGGGCCCCCGATCGAGAGGATGCGTTCCTTGAGTTCGGGCAGCAGTGTGGCGAATCGTGCGACGTGCTGGTAACCGTACGCTTCCATCGAACGCTCGATCTTCCTCTTCTGTTCTTCCCAGACCGCTCCTTGCGGCGGCTCGCTTTCATTCATTGCGATCGCGCCGTCAGCCAGCGTACCGTAGACCCGCCGGATCTCTTTCTCCCAAGCCGCAGCGCCCAGGGTTGGACGTTGGGCCGGCATGCCGTCCGAGAACATCTGAAGATACATATACATCGTGATCAAGGTGCCGATCCCGACTTTGTCCCCGTGCAGGCTGCCGTGTTTCCCCTTCTGGATATCCGTGATCTCAAGCAGGTGGGAAATGTGGTGCTCGCCGCCGGAAGCGGGCCGGGTGTTGCCCATCAGCTGCATCGCAATGCCGGTCAGGGAGAGTGCTTCCATCAAGCGCCCGTAGGCGGCGGGACGGCGGGCCGACAGGTCGTCGGTCAGGGACCGGCACTCTTCCAGCGCCTTGGCAATGATCAAGGCGATCAGCGGACAATAGTCCTCGCCTTCGACATCATATGCCATTTTCCAGTCCAGCAGCGCGACATACTTTGCCATGACGTCCCCGTAACCGGCCGCGCTCATTTTGGGGGGCGCGTCCATCAGGACGCCGGTGTCCGCGAAGATGGCGCGAGGGGCCACCCCCGCATAGGTGTATTTGAATCCGTCCACGATGACCGGCGTGCCGGTCGAGGCATACCCGTCGACCGAAGCGGCCGTGCCGACCGAAATAAACGGAACCCCGGTCCGAAGCGACGAATAGCGGACGGTGTCGGTGATACACCCGCTGCCGCAGGCGACCAGAAAGCCCGGGTTGTTGACCATCGCCAGCATAACGCGGCCGATCGCAAAAGAATCCGCGTGCAGATCGTCACGGTGGAAAATGAAAGGCTCCGGATTGTAACGGGAAAGGCCGGACATCAGTTTTTCACCGCAGGCGGCGTAGGTGTTGTCGTCGAACACGACCAGCGGACGCCCAGACAGTCCCAACGGTGCGATCCGGTCGGAAATCGAAGGCAGAAGATCCGGCCCGATGTCCAGAATCTGCGTGTCCGCACGATGGGTCCGTCCGCAAGCGGGGCAGACAAAGGTTTTGCCGAGCACTTCCCCGACGATATCGTGCGTATCCATGTCCTGCCAGCGTTTCATGTCCGGTTGGTAAGTCATATAAGTCCCTTCTTTCTATTCACTTTTCACAGGCGTCGCCGTAGGCCGGCGCCGCGTCAACCAACATGATATCACGAACCGGGCATGGACAAAAACACGACTGTCGAACACGGGAAATCACCGCACAGGGGAGTTGAAAGCAACAAAGGATTCCCGTAGGATGGAAACGCGCTACACTGGTCGAACCCGCTGTGTTCGATCGGATGCGGTGCCGCAAGGAGGAACTCGATCTTGGTCGGACAAATTCTCTCCACACTTCTGGACGTGATTCTGCCTTTATCGATCCCGGTGGCGGCCGGTGCCGTTCTTGTGCGGTTCCGCAAGCTCGAGACATCCCATCTGCTTACGCTGGTTCTCTATTTCCTCGCCCCGGTGCTCATCTTTCGCACTTTGCTGACCGCGCAGCTGTCTTCCGGCGATGTGCGGGATTCCCTTTTGTTCAGCTTGCTCAACCTCGCGCTGATGTGGGCTCTGTCGGCCGGGCTCAGCCGATTGTTGCGACTGCCACCGATCGAAACAGCCGGGTTGTCACTGGTCGCTACAC
>JAAYKS010000007.1 GCA_012522285.1 Clostridiaceae bacterium
GCGCGGGTCGAAATGATCCGGGTGCTGGGCGAGATGCTGACGCACCGAGCCGGTCATGGCCAGTCGCAGGTCGGAGTCGATGTTGATCTTGCAGACGGCCATCCCCGCGGCCTGGCGGAGCATTTCTTCCGGAATGCCGATGGCGTCCGGCATGTTCCCGCCATTGTCGTTGATCATCTTGACGTATTCCTGGACCACCGAGCTGGCGCCGTGCAGCACGATCGGGAATCCGGGGAGCCTCTTCTCGACTTCTTCCAGAATGTCAAAGCGGAGTACGGGCTTCTGGCCGGGTTTGAACTTGTACGCGCCGTGGCTGGTGCCGATGGCGATCGCGAGCGAGTCGCAGCCGGTCCGGGTCACAAAGTCCAGCACCTGGTCGGGATCGGTGTAAGAGGCATCCGCCGCCGACACGTTGACCGCGTCTTCGATGCCCGCGAGTCGGCCGCGCTCGGCTTCCACGGTGACGCCGCGCGCGTGGGCGTATTCGACCACCTTTTTGGTTTCGGCCACATTCTCCTCGTAGGAGTGGTGCGACCCGTCGTACATGACCGAGGTGAATCCCCCGTCGATGCAGGCTTTGCATAGTTCAAACGAATCGCCGTGGTCGAGATGGAGCGCGATCGGAAGGTCGGTCTCGATGATCGCGGCTTCGACCAGTTTCATCAGGTAGGTGTGGTTCGCATATTTGCGGGCGCCGGCCGAGACCTGGAGGATTAGCGGAGCTTTCAGCTCTTTCGCAGCCTCCGTAATGCCTTGGACGATTTCCATGTTGTTGACGTTGAAAGCTCCGATGGCATAACCACCCTCATAAGCTTTTTTAAACATCTCTTTGGTATTTACCAGTGCCATGTTTCTATCTCCTTTATGCTTTGTCGCCACGTTGGGGCAAATCGGTCGGCGCAACCTATATTGTAGTGGGGTTCGAACCCCGCGTCAAACAAAATGCCGGCCCGGACGCGCTATTCATACATCATTTTAACCAGCATCCCGCCGTCTACGGTAAGGTTGGTGCCTGTGACAAAACCCGCGTCCGACGAACACAGGTAGAGGCAGGCGGCCGCGATGTCTCCCGGCTCCCCCACCCGTCCGGCCGGATGCTGCTTGTGGTCCGTCTCGTTCAGTTGGTCCGGAACCGGGTTTCCCTTTTTCCAGCCGCTGACATCGATCCAGCCGGGACAAATCGAGTTGACGCGGATATGCCGCGGTGCCAGTGAAATGGCCAATGCGTGGGTCAGCGAGATCACACCGCCTTTGGAGGCGGAGTAGCCTTCGTTCCCGGGTTCGCTCATGAACGCGCGGACCGAGGCGATATTGACGATGCTGCCTCCTCCGCTGCGGGTCATGAACGGGAGGCAGGCGTGGACGCACAGGAAAGGACCGCGCAGATTGACGTCCAGCATCCGGTCGAACCGGTCCGGGGTCTCGTCGAAGAT
Organism: Clostridiaceae bacterium; assembly: GCA_012522285.1. Taxonomy (GTDB): domain Bacteria; phylum Bacillota; class Clostridia; order Saccharofermentanales; family UBA5734; genus JAAYKS01. The sequence continues at coordinate 1,434 of JAAYKS010000007.1, forward strand.
CGATCCCTCCGTGGCATGGGCGATGCCGGCATTGTTGATCAGAATGTCCACCGTCCCGGACTCCGCGACCACAAACGCCGCCAGTTCTTTGCAAGACGGCCAGGAGGACACGTCCATCCGGAAGAAAAAGCATTTTCCCCCGTTCCGGTTGATCAGGAACGCGGCTTCGCGCCCCGCCTCGTCGTCGATGTCGCCGATCACCACCCGGGCCCCCGCCGCGGCAAACGCCTGTGCGATGCCCCGCCCGATGCCCTGTGCCCCGCCGGTGACGACCACGGTCTTGTCCTTGTACTGCGACATGTCCAGCATGCGATCCCCTCCCTTCTTTGAGGGTGCGGCTCTGTCTAGAGATCCGACAGCCGCCGCTCCAGGTCTTCCACCATGTTCGAGTATTTCTCCAGTTTTTCACGTTCCAGATCGACCACCCGGGCAGGCGCGCGCGAAGTGAACTCCACATTGTCCAGTTTCAGGGCGACGCGTTCTTTTTCACGTTTCGCGTTTTCCAGTTCCTTGGCCAGCCGCTCTTTTTCCTTTTCAATGTCGACCAGTTCGCCGAGCGGGATGTACACCGTTCCCCCCTCGAACACCGCGGCGACCGCGTTGCCGGGGACGCCTTCGCGGTCCTGCCGGCAATCGATGCCGGCAACCGTCGCGAGCCGCTGGATGTAGGCCGCGCCGGAGGAAAACCCTTCGAGGATCGACGGGTCCTGGGAGACCACGATGATGTTGGCCTTGCGGTTGCTGGGGACATTCATGTTGGTCCGGATGTTGCGGACCGCGCGGATGCCGTCCATCACGATGCGCATCCGTTTCACGTCAGCGGGGTAGGAACGGGCGTCATCCGCGACCGGCCAGTCCGCGACGATGGCCGACTCCGCGGTGCCGGGCAACCAGGTGTACACCGTTTCGGTCAGGAACGGCATGAACGGATGCAGCAGCCGCATGGCGGTTTCGAGCACCGTCACCAGCACCTGCTGCGCCAGCCGCCGCGAGGGATTTTGCGGATCGGACAGCCGGGGCTTGACGATTTCGATATACCAATCGCAATACTCTTCCCAGATGAAGCCGTAGATCTTGCCCAGCGCGATGCCAAACTCATATTTTTCCAGGTTGGCGGTCACTTCTGCGGTCACCTCGTCCAGGCGGGACAGGATCCATTTGTCTTCGTCCTGCAGCGTCTGTCCCTCGAATCCGGACAGGGTTTCTCCCTCGTCCAGGTTCATCATGACAAACCGGTAGGCGTTCCAGATCTTGTTGGTGAAGTTGCGCCCGGCCTCGATTTTTTCCAGTTGGAAACGCTGGTCGTTGCCCGGTGCGCTGCCGTTGGTCATCGCATACCGCAGCGCGTCCGCGCCGAACTGGTCGATGATTTCCAGCGGATCGATCCCGTTGCCGAGGGACTTGGACATCTTCTTACCTTGCGGATCCCGGACCAGTCCATGGATCAGGACGGTGTGAAATGGAGTTTGTCCGGTGTATTGGATCCCGGAGAAAATCATGCGGGCGACCCAGAAAAAGATGATGTCATAGGCCGTGACCAACACGCTGGTCGGATAGAATTTTTCCATGTCCGGAGTCTTTTCTGGCCATCCGAGGGTGGAAAACGGCCAGAGTGCGGAACTGAACCAGGTGTCGAGGGTGTCCTCGTCCTGACGCAGTGCGCCGCCACAGGACGGGCAGGCCTCCGGGGTCTCGCGCGCGACAATGGTCTGGCCGCACGCGTCGCAGTAATAGGCTGGAATCCGGTGTCCCCACCAGAGCTGACGGGAAATGCACCAGTCCCTTATGTTCTCCATCCAGTTGAAATAGATCTTTTCAAACCGCTCCGGGACAAAGCGGGTCCGCCCCTCCCGCACCGCCTCGATCGCGGGCTCCGCGAGCGGCTGCATATGTACGAACCACTGCAGGGAGATCCTGGGATCGACCGTAGTGTGGCACCGGTAGCAGGTGCCGACGTTGTGGCGGTGCGGCTCGGTTTTGAGCAGATAACCGCCGGCTTCCAGGTCGGCCACCACTTGTTTGCGGGCTTCGTATCGGTCCATCCCCGCATAGACGCCCCCGTTCTCCGAAATGTGGGCGTCGTCGGGCATGACGTCCACGATCTCGAGGCCGTGCCGTTGCCCGACTTCGTAGTCGTTGGGGTCGTGGGCCGGCGTGATTTTAACGACTCCGGTCCCGAACGCTTGGTCCACATAGGTGTCGGCGACCACCGGAATGCGCCGGTTCACCAGCGGCAGGATCACATGTTTACCGACCAGCGCGGCGTACCGTTCGTCGTCCGGGTGGACCGCGACCGCGGTATCCCCCAGCATGGTCTCCGGCCGGGTGGTCGCGACCACGACATGGCCGCTACCGTCTTCCATCGGGTAGCGGATGTGCCAGAAACGCCCGTCCTGCTCTTCGTATTCCACCTCGGCATCCGAGATCGACGTCAGGCAGTGTGGACACCAGTTGATGATGCGCTTGCCGCGGTAGATGAGTCCCTGGTCATACAGTCGGACAAACACTTCGCGCACCGCCGCGTTCAGCCCTTCGTCCATCGTAAACCGCTCCCGGTCCCAGTCGCAGGAGCTCCCGAGCCGCTTGAGCTGCTCGATGATGCGGCCGCCGTACTCCGCACGCCACTGCCAGGCGCGTTCCAAAAAGCCTTCCCGGCCGATGTCGTCTTTGGTCAACCCTTCCTGCGCCATCGCGGCGACAATCCGGGCCTCGGTCGCGATGGACGCGTGGTCGGTGCCGGGGACCCAGAGGGTCTCAAACCCGCTCATCCGCTTGTAGCGGATCAGGATGTCCTGGAGCGTGTTGTTGAGCGCATGTCCGTTGTGCAGCTGTCCCGTGATGTTGGGCGGCGGGATCACGACCGCGAACGGGGGTTTGGTCGAGGACGCATCCGCGTGGAAACGCCCGTCCGCCACCCAGCGCGCATAAATGTGCGCCTCGTGCTCCGACGGCTCGAATGTCTTGGGGATATGGTCGATGTTTGCCATGTTGTTGTCCAGCCCTCCAGAAAAATAAAAATGCCCGTCCAGCATACAACTGGACGGAGCAGTTCACTCCGCGGTACCACCAGTTTTCCCGATACAAAATCGGGCACTCGACGGCCGATGCGACGGCCAACCGATCACACTCCCGGACGACCTTCCCCGCCGACCTCCCCGGAACGCCTTACAGCCAATGGGCGTCCCTCTCTGTCAGGGTCGTGGCAGGTACTCCTCCCGCTCAACGCGTGATGATAGCGTCATCATAATCCGCGAAACCGATTTTTTCAACCCCGCGCGCTTCATGGTACACTTTGGAGGAAGGGCACCACACCGGAAAGCGAGGAATCTCCCATGCTCAATTTTACGTTTAAAAGCCCGACGGAATTCGTGTTCGGCCGCGGCACCGAAGACCAGGTCGGAGATCTGGTCAAAAAATACGGCGGCACCAAGGTGCTGATCCATTACGGCGGCGGATCGGTGATGCGTTCGGGACTGTACGGCAGAACGGTCGCCAGCCTTGAAAAAGCCGGGCTCTCCCACGTCTCGCTCGGAGGAGCCAAACCGAATCCCGTGGATTCGCTGGTCTATGCCGGCATCGAACTGTGCCGCAAGGAAAAGGTGGACTTCATCCTGGGCATCGGCGGCGGCAGCGCCATCGATTCTGGCAAGGCGATCGCGGCCGGGGTCCCCTACGAGGGCGATTTCTGGGACTTCTACTCCAATAAAGCAAAACCAGGCGAAGTGCTGCCGCACGGGTGCATCATCACCCTGCCCGCCACCGGCACCGAAGGCTCGGACAGCACCGTCATCACCCGCGAGTCGGACATGCTCAAACGGGGGATGAGCGCGGAATGCAACCGTCCCCTCTTTGCCATCATGAATCCGGAACTCACCTTTACTCTGCCCCCCTACCAGACCGCGTGCGGCGTGGCGGACATGATGTCCCACATCCTGGAACGGTATTTTACCAACACCCGCAACGTCGAAGTCACGGACCGGATCGCGGAAGCACTGCTTATGACCATCGTCCGCAACGGACCGATCGTGCTGCGCGAGCCGGAAAACTATGACGCGCGCGCGGAAATTCTGTGGGCTGGCATGCTCGCGCACAACAACATTTGCGGCACCGGTCGGGAGCACGACTTTTCCGTACACCAGCTGGAACATGAACTGAGCGCGATGTACGATGTGGCCCACGGCGCGGGACTCGCCGCGCTGACCCCCGCCTGGATCGGACACCAGATCCCGCACAACCCCATGCGTTTTGCCCAGCTGGCGGTGCGGGTGTTCGGCTGCCCGATGAACTTCGAGGACCCGACCAGCACCGCGCGGGACGGCCAGAGCAAACTTGCGGCCTTCTTCCGCTCGATCGGCATGCCGGTCAATCTGCAGGAGCTCGACGAGCGTATCAAGAAGGACGACATCCCGGCGCTGACCGCCAAGGTCAAACGCAAACCCGACGGCAAGGTCGGCTGGTTCCGCCCTCTGGCGGATGCCGACATCGTCGCGATCTACGAATCGGCGTTTGACTGGAAAGACTAAAAGCATCACGCAGTTCGCAAATCGACAAAACCGCTGGAGGGGGACTTCCCTTCCAGCGGTTTTTTATTGAGACGGAGGTCTTGGGCCCGCTTCTTACGACACCAGGGACTTACTCTTCCAGCTTTATCCACAAGGCAGGCCGCACGCCGCCTATGCATCTTCCATCCCCGATGTTGCCTTTCAAGATGTTGTTGCCCTGGATCCCGATATTGCCGTCGCCATGGATGTACACGGCCTTTACATTCACGCGGCCGGGTGACCGAAGCCACCACCAACTCCATCCTTCGCCCTGGCGTCTGGCCATTCGGTTTCCATTGTTTTCATCTTTTCTTTCAAACCAATACCGTTGATTCTTTTTGGGGTTGATGAGTTTGTCCCTGCTGTCACCAAAATAGGTACACACTTCCTCGAGATCCAATAAAAAGATCTTGTCTTGTGTATTCTCTCCGCCCTTCGTACCATACCACTGATTGTCGGGATTCTTGTTGAGGACCGGAACGATTCTTGACTGATCCGCTTCGCTAAACCGCTCCCAAAACACCCCATTCAGATATTTTCTCAAAGAACATTCTGCCCACGTGATATCCACGTAAGCATCGTGGTAAGGGCGTTGCTCGATCATAGATTCGGTGATGAGCAGAGCCCTCTTGCCTTGCAGGGCCAGCAGGCGCCACTCAAACCCTCCGAAGGAGATCAATGCACCGGGTTTTAGGTCTTCCATACGAATCGTTCCTTCCGAACTAGAGATTCGTCGAGATGGGCCGAATCGATGGGTCGCCGATCGACCCGAGCTCGAACGTCAGCTGCAGATCCCGCGGATCGGAAGCCGCCAGCACCGGATCGATTTCCCGCGCTTCTTCACATCCCACCGCCAGATAAAACGCGATGGTTTCCTCCGCCGACCCGGCGCAGATGTAGAGCCGGTCTGCACCCCACCCCTTCGCGACGAGGGCTGCCGCTTGAAACAGGCGTCTGCCAGTCCCCTGCCCGCGGCACTCTCTGGTGATGAACAACTGATCCAGCAAAACCATACGGGCCGTATCCCCGAACATCCTGCGGTCCACCGTGCAAAATCCGACCAGTTTGCCGCCGCGGAACGCGCCCAGCGCCAAACCTCCTGTCCGGATGGTATCCCGCAAGCGTGCCAGATGATCCTCGAAGCCGTTGGGAAAATCCGGATCCTCATATTGGATTTCGACAAGTTCTCTTTGTCCATCCACCAAACGCCAGGCTCTTCCAATCGTCTGAGAAGCATCGATTTCCCGGATGCGACCGCTCTCTTCTTCTGTCATCAGGCGGAAGGTGGTTTCGGGCCTGTCAAGCACCTGTGGGGCCGTCATCTGAGGTCGAACCGGGACAGATAGTCGTAGCTGGAACGGAGGCAGTCGAACGGCGAGCCGACACACGTGTCCTGCTCCACCATCAGCCACTCGGTTCCCGCGTCGCGGCAGGCCGCCAGAATCGTCTCGAAATTCATGTTGCCTTCGCCGACCGGCGTCATCACCCGGCCGTTGTCATAGGCCATGTCCTTGAGATGGACGACTTCCAGCCGCCCCGCCAGATGCCGGATCCACCAGGCCGGATCCCCGCCGCCCGCCTGCACCCAGAAAGTGTCGAGGATAAACCCCAGTCGGTCAGGCGCGAATCCGTCCGCGATCCGCTGCAGCAGCACCTGCCCGTCCGGACGCGCAAACTCAAAATCATGGTTGTGGTAATGCATCTTGAGTCCTGCGGCCGTAATTTGTTCGGCGGCAGGCGTATAGTCCCGGATAAAACGGTCGACTCCGTCCGGTCCGTCCCGGTACTCTTGCGGCATGCTGCCGATCCCGATATGGCGCGCCCCCATGATCCGGTGCTCCTCGATGACCCGTCCGGTCTCGTGGCGGATGCGGTCCTGCGGGGTATGGGTCACTGCAATCGCAAGTCCGTACCGGTCGCAGATCTCACGGATGCGCTCCGGCGAGATGGGTCCCACCGCGGAGACCTGCACCGACGGATATCCCATCGCGGCGATTTTCTCCATCGAGGCTTCAAA
>JAAYKS010000075.1 GCA_012522285.1 Clostridiaceae bacterium
CCGGGGGTATCGCAGGATATCTGGGCACCAGCAGTGCTTCCGGTCACATCGCCCACTCGTATGCGGTCGGAAATGTGTCCTCCGTGATTGCAGCCTCCAGTAGCGCAAGAGTGACTGCGGGCGGTATAGCGGGTTATTTCTCGAACGGGGACATCACAAACTGTTACGCATCTGTCGAGGCGCAGATCGAGTATCCCAACGATACACTGCCAAGCACGTGCGGTGCGGGGGGACTTGCCGGCTATCGGAACTCCGACGGAAGCTTTGTCACTAGTTACTGGAATAGCGATTTGACCGCGGTCGGAGCGGTAAACGCCGCGTCCAGCGGAACCACCGCTAAAACAGAAGCAGAAATGCTGTCGCCGGATTTTGTGGATCTGCTCAACGCCGGGGCGGAACCAGACGCGCTCTGGATGTCGGATACGATCGCTCTCAACGGCGGCTATCCGATCCATATCCGGGACGTCGGACCGACCAACGCACAGCGTCCAATCCTTTCGAGTCAGCCGGCAGACCGGACTGTCGCGATGGGAGATGTGGTTGAACTTTCTGTAGAAGCATCTGTAAGCCGCGGTACATTGTCCTACCAATGGTATAACAACACGGCCGACAGCAATGAGTCCGGAACAATCATACCGGGAGCGAATGACACCACACTCGCAGTGCCCACATCGGGTGCCCGCCGGTCCTGGTATTACTGCGTAGTGACCAATACGGATCCGGAGGCCGAGGGAGAAAAGACCGCAGTCAACACGACCCGTGCGGCATGTGTTACCGTGATCGATCCCCTCGCTCCCTGGGACGGAAGCGTTGCAACTTCGTTTGCCGGCGGATCGGGAACGGAAGCAGATCCCTACCTGATCTCCACCGGGGCGGAGTTAGCCTATCTGGCGCAGCAGGTGAATGCCGATGCGGATAATACATACGATGGGCAGTATTTTCGGCAGACCTCAAATATCAATTTGAACCATCTGGAATGGGCTCCAATCGGCAGATACATCGGTAGCAGCAATAGTGGAAACAGGCTGTTTTCCGGTATCTATGACGGCGATGGACACATTATTATTGGTCTCACGACACAGGCAATCATCGGGACAGATGGTGAAGTCAACAAAAGTTACGCATTGTTTGCCTACCTTGGTGGAACCATCAAGAATCTGGGTTTGACCCATGTGGATGTTTCCGTAACTAATACCCGGACGACTAGTAGCAACTCGAACGCATATGCTGGAGGGATCGTTGGGTATTTGGGGACCGGCAGTGGAACGAGCGCACGTGTCGTCAACTCCTTCGTCGAAGGCTCAGTGTATGCCAGCATCGCTTCCACTAGCCAAGCCCGGGTCATGGCGGGGGGGATCGCTGCCAACCTCAATTATGGAGTCATTGAGAACTGTTACACATGTGTGAATGCCAGTATCAGCCATGCCTCTTCATCGACTCCCAGTATGTCCGGCGCGGGCGGTTTGGTTGGATATGTTTCTGGCGGCAGTTTCATTGATAGTTACTGGAACACTTCAAAAACAACATCGGCCAGCGGGTCCTCATCAACCCCGAGTGGCGCAACCGGGAGGACGGATTCGGATATTCAGACAACAGATTTCGTGGATCTGTTGAACACCAATAGGGATTCGAACAAAGCATGGACGCAAGACTTGTATGATTTCAACAGCGGATATCCATTCTACGAGCGACTGATCGCCGTATATACCGTCGAGCACTACACAGAAAACCTTGGCGACGGTTGGAGCCTTGTTGTCACAGACAACTTGACGGGTATCGCCAATACGGTCGCCACCGCAGGCCTCAAGACCTACACAGGGTTTGCCCCACCTGCCGTCGCGCCGTCTGCGACCATCGCGACGGGCGGGAGCACCGTGATCCGTGTCGAATACACTCGGAACAGCTATACGATCACCTTTGACAGTGCCGGTGGCTCGCCAGTGGATCCGATCACCGCCAAGTACGAAGCGGCTGTGACAGCGCCTTCCGATCCAACCCGAGCTGGATTTGTGTTCGATGGCTGGGAAGGTACGCTGCCTACGACAATGCCCGCCGAGAACCTCACGCTCACGGCACAGTGGTCGACAGGTGGCTACCTGCTGACCATCACGTACATCACGAGTGACGGGTC
>JAAYKS010000481.1 GCA_012522285.1 Clostridiaceae bacterium
CCCCACCAGAAAGACCCCCAGCTGCGCCACGGCCCCCGTCGCCGCCCCGATCGCACCGATCAGGGTGGCGATCTGCCGGCGGGTGCGTTTGGCCCCTTCGGCCTCCCGGTTGTCCTGGGCGAACAGCTGGAAGATCTCCTTTTCCGCTTTGAAGCTCTTGACTACGGAAAATCCACCGAGGCTGTCCGTCAACGTCGCCACGAAACTCTTGTTGCGGTTCGAGACGGCTTTTTCAGCTGTGGCGAGCCGGTTGCCGGCAAGCATGGACGCTGCCAGCGGCAGGAGAGAGAGAGCGACCGCGGCCAAAGTGAGCAGCGGACTGTAAAGGAGCATCATGACAAAGGCACCGACGAACAAGATTGCGTTGGTGGCCAGGTCAAAGAGCTTTTCGAGGGCGTTGACTTCGATGCTGTTGGCGTCGTTGGACAGCGCGGAGACATAGGTCGTGGTGGCTTCGTCCTGGAAAGAAGAGATGCTCTTGGCCATCAGCTTCTCAAATACGAACTCTTTGTACTGTCGCATCGCGCGTTCGATGAACCGGGGCATGAACAGGTAGTACAAGAGGCTCACAAGCATCACCGCGGCGATGGTAGCCGCCGTCAGAACCGACAGCCACCCCAGCGACAACATCCCGGGAGTGCCGGACACGGCGTCGACCAGCTGCTGCATCACCCAGGAGAGAACCAAATTGATCCCGCCTACCAGTACAGACGAAGAGACGGCCAGCGCGAAAGCAAGCCGGTTTTGATGGAAAAACCGCGCGGTATAGGGTCGGCGCAATGCCCGTATGGATCGTTTGTCGTCCACGTTGTACTCCTCGCGGAAAATTGTTGGAAAAACCCGAGGTTCTGGGGTTGTTAGAGCCTACACCTAGGACAGGATTTTAGGAGCCGTACAGGAAGTCCTGGAGGTGACGGACGTTGACCGGAAGGTCGAGATGGAACGTATAATTGTAGCTCTCATAGGTCCCGTGGACCGGAAGGCTGTCCTGCTCCAGCGGGTATTTCAACATGGAGGGTGCTGCCAGCAGCAACGATGACAACTCTGACTTGCTGAGGCCGGTATGGACCTGGGGCAGGATTTTATCCATCAGGGAAGCCAACTCCTATGCGCCCATGCCGCGCGCTTTGGCCAGCATGCGCTCGAGCACATATCGTTGGCGGGAAGTGCGTTGGTAATCGGAGTCGATCTTGCGGATGCGGACGTATTCTTCCACCCAGTGTCCGTTGAGATGCTGCATCCCGGATCCGAGTCCGAGATGGGCCGCCTCCTCCGCAGTCAGCTCGATGTCGATCCCCCCGATGCTGTCGACGATGGAATCAAATCCTTCAAAATCCACCGAAACATAGTTATCGATGTCCACCCGGAAGTTTTTCTCGATGGTTTCGATCAGGAGAGGGGCTCCGCCGTAGGCATAGGCGGCGTTGATCTTGGGGAGATCGCTGTAAGGATAACCCGGGATCAGGACCCCGGTGTCGCGCAGGATCGAGACCATGCGGAGGGTGTCGCTCTTCTTGTCGATCGACGACAGGATGATCGTGTCCGCGTTGCCAAAATCGTCCCACCCGATCAGGAGGATGTTCTGAATATCTGGGTCGGAACGCAGCGGGATATCGGAGACGTCGTACCGGGCCGCCCAGTCGATCGTGGGATCGGGGGTGGTCTCGACCGTGGTCTCGCCTTCGCTGGTTTTTCGGGTGGTCCGGCGGGTTGACGGCGCAGTGGAAGGCCACGTCTGGGTGGTCGGATCCGGATCGCTGGTCACATAATGGATTTTATTCAGCAGGTGGTTGTAATAGAGTCCCGCCGCCCCCAGTCCGATCGTCAGTGTGGCGACCGCGGCGATCGCAAAGACGATCAGGCCGCGGTGGCGAACGGAACGGCGGCTCCGGGAATCCCGCCGGGGAGCCGCCGCTTTTCCGTTGGAGACCTGTCGCTGGTGGTTGGACTTCACAGGCGTCACTCCCGATGTTCTCATGAAGATATATTTGGGTGTGCTCCATGCATTCTAGCACCTTGGTTTGGGAGCGTCAAACCTGCTATGCTATAGGGGAAACCGAACGAAAGCGGGGCCCGCCGTTTTGACAAAAAGAGACATCCGCCTGATCCTCACCGACATGGACGGCACGTTGCTGTCCCCCGACCTCACCGTCTCCGCCGCCAACCGTCAGGCCATCCTGGACGCGCGCGCGGCGGGCATCGAAACCGCGATCGCGACCGGCCGGCTGGACCTTTTGGTCCAGGACTATGTAAAGCAGCTGGACATCCGGGTGCCGGTCGTCTCCTGCAACGGAGCGTTGGTGCGGGACGTCGCGCGCGAAGACACCGTGCATATGCGGGCGATCCCTAAGGCCGCCGCCGCCCGCCTGATCCGGCTCTGCCTCGAGCAGGGGGTGGACGGACTTTCCTACACACGTGAGAGTGTCTGGTACCCCCGGGGCAGCGGGCGGGTCGGGTTTTTCCGGGACTACAATCGCATGGCAGAGGCAGGGGGGACGCCTCCCGTCGATTTGCGCTGTTACGACGAAGCCGATCCGGAGACGGTGGCCGCTTCCGGTGTGTTCAAGATCTTTTTAGCGCGGAACCGACCGGGTGACATCGAACGGCTGGCGGACCAGGCAGGGCGTGAGATTCCCGGCATCGACGCGATCAACTCGGTCGGGGACTCGCTCGACATCATGGCCGAGGGGGTCTCCAAAGGGGAAGCGCTGCGCATCCTGGCCGTTCATCTGGGACTGGAGCCCGCGCAGGTCGCGGCGTTCGGGGACAGCGAAAATGACATCAGCATGCTGGAGGCGGCGGGATTTGCGGTCGCGATGGGCAACGCGCATCCACCGGTTCGGGCGGCGGCCGACCATGTCACGTCCACCAACCGGGAGGACGGGTTCGCCCGGGCGGTGTACGCCCATCTGCTGACATAAGGAGCGTTCACGAATGGAAAACTTGCTGGCAGCTGTCGCCCGGCAATATGCGACCGAGATCGCCGCTTTGTTGGGGCGGGGGATCGCACTTGCGCGCTCGGACGGCACGCGGTTGGCTACGGCTCTGCCGCCTGTGGTTGAGACCGATACCGTCCTGACGGCCAAACCCGACGGACCGGAGGTTGCAACTGCACCGCCGGAGGGGGAGGAACGGACCGGCACGGACAAACGGGAAGGAGTCCCGTCTGCCGAGGCGACGCAGGCGGTTCGGACATCCCCGATGTCGGCTACCGTAGAGAAACCCGACACGCCTTCTCCGACCGCACCAGACCTGTTTGAGGACTTGCAGTGGTCGCCGGTGTGCATGGAAGGCAAAACGGTCTGCCTGCTTGCGCTGCTCCCGGATACGGAGGACAGGACCGAGGTAGAACCCGTCGAGACGGAAGACCAGACCCTGCTGCGGGCGATTGGCATCCTGACCGGGATGCTGGCGGCCGCAGGACGGGAACGTCGGAGCGCCGCAGCCTGGTGGAGTGCAAGGGACCGGTTTTTGGAAGAATGGCTGTTTTCCGCCTATCTCCCGGACGACAAGGCGTTGGAAGCGCGCGGTCGACAGCTCGGGATCGACGTCAACCGGATCCGCTCCGCGGGCATGTTGCTACTGGAACCGTCCACCGACCCGGAAAACGGCGAGGCGGCACAGGCGGAGGACTATCCCCGCATGATCGCGGACATACTGGATCGCCTGCGCGGGGGCGGGGGGCGCGAAGTACTCGCGACCGCGCTTGGCAACCGGATCGCGGTACTGTTTGAGACCGACTCTCTCTCGGTGGCGAGGGAACACCTGGCCGCCGCGCGTGAGCGGATCGAAGAGGCCTGCCCGGCCCAGGTCTACGGGGGCGTCGGGATGCCCCGCCGGCAGTTTTCCGAGATGCCGGAATCGATGCGGGAGGCGGAACGCGCGGCGCGCAACGCCCGTTCCACAAGGACCCGCGCGGTGCTCGCGTTTGGGGACATCGCGCTGGAACTGTTTTTGCAGGAAGTCCCCGCCAGGGTCTGGCGGGAGTTCCGCAGCCGGGTGCTGCGGGGGATCCCGGAGGCCGAGATCGCGTCCTGGACCCGCTTGCTGGCGGTGTATTTTCAGACCGGCGGCGCGCTCGGGGAAGCAGCCGCACGGCTTGGCATTCACAAAAACACGCTGCAGTACCGGCTCCGACGGCTGGCCGAGATCACCGGACACGACCCGCGCCGCCTGCGGGACGCACTGTCGCTGTATCTCGCGACCATGATGGACACCACCCATAACCAGGGATAACGGAGGGAAAGTATGAAAATCGTCATTGCCTCGGATTCTTTCAAAGGAAGCAATTCCAGTCTCGCGGTGGCCGCGCGCGTGGAGGCCGGCATCCGCAAGGTTTACCCGGACGCCGAGATCCTCCCGGTCGCGATTGCGGACGGGGGCGAAGGTACGGTCGACGCCATGATCGCGGGAGCGGGGGGACGCCGGGTGACCACCCGTGTGACTGGCCCGCTCGGGGAAGAAACCGACTCGTTCTACGGCATGCTGGACACCGGCGAAGCGGTCATCGAGATGGCGGCCGCGTCCGGACTTCCGATGGTGCCCGCGGATCGCAAAGATCCCCGGATCACCACGACCTACGGGACCGGCCAACTCCTGCGCGCGGCACTCGACGCGGGGGCGCGCAAGATTTACATCGGGATCGGGGGTTCCGCGACCAACGACGGCGGGATCGGCCTGGCCCAGGCGCTGGGCGCGTCCTTCCGCGACGCAGCCGGACACGAGCTCGGATACGGCGGGGCGGAACTCGCCC
>JAAYKS010000076.1 GCA_012522285.1 Clostridiaceae bacterium
ACTCATCATGAGTGCGCGGACGACGTCGGTGTTGGCGTCCTTGTCATCCGTCCCCAGCAATTTGGCCAGCATGCTCCGTGCGACAGGGTGACCCTGCGCAGCGGCTTTCTGGAACCAGGCGACGGCTGCGGTCCGGTTCTCTCTTCCCCTGGAAGCGTACTTTTGCAGTCCGACCTGAAACTGGGCGTCAGGATTGTCGCCGGGCTCCCGGTCGGGATCCATCAAGTAGACAGGATACGCCTCCGGATTCAGATCCTCACGGTGACGGACATAGTACCGCCGGATCAGCCCGGGTGCGGCCCGAAGCCCGATCCGTCCCACCAGCAGCGCCAGCAGCGCCCCCATGAAGACCGCAAGCAATACATAGATGAGTGCGCGCTCCATCTGCATGCTGCCGACATAGGCAGCGACACACACGCCGACCGTTATAAGCAGAATCCCCGCCAGCAGGAGCAACGCGTTCCTGCGCACAGCCTCCGGGCGCCGATGGACGTTGTGAATGTCCAGCATCCGGGTAAACGGGAGCGTAAAGGTCAGGATACGCACCGCGATCATCGCAGCCATTGCTCCCAATCCGAATCCGGCGATCAGCAATAAATAAATCGTGACATCACTCATCTGTATGGATCCCCTCTCCGGTGACAGCCTTACCCATTCCTGGGTGGAAACCCGCGTTCCATTTCCTGGATTTCACCCAAACTGCGAGTCCAGGTCAGCCCTCGCGCAACCGGCAACACTTCGCCGTCGCGCGGGAAGGTACCGCTGGCGCGGCCATTGGCGACCCGATGCTCCTTGGATTCGCTCATCAATTGCCTGATCCAATCCGGATCGGCCGGATATCCCATCAATGACCCGGTCAGTTCGACCAGCGCCGGATCCCCCGTACAGGATGCGACATAGACCGCCAGTGCCTCCGGGTCGAGTTGCCTCCGATTGCGGCGGATGTAGCGCCGGAGGGTTTTGGACGTCACATTGCGGCCGGGGTTTTTCCAGAACATCGCGTACATCGCCCCGAGCATCATCGTGAGAACCGGTTCCTCCCGCTTTGCCAGCAACATCAGCGCGGCGACGACACCGCCGAGCAGCAGAAGCAGAATCGTCGACACCAGCAGGGTAATCCCGCTGGCGCGGCCAGGCCGGCGGTGGATCCCGCGCCGTCCGAGCCGCCGGGTGAAGGGCAGATCGAACAGTAAGAGCGAAGATCCCAGCCGAACGACAAAATAGCCAAATGGAATGGCCGCCACAAGCACAACGTAATACAGTGTTTCTCCCATGCGATCCCCTCCTGTCCGGACCTGCGCGAAATGACATCCTTATGTATATAGTATAATCCCCGCAGTAAACAAAAAGTAACCGCGTTCTGGCTGCCAAAAAACAACATTGACGGCGAGGAACTCCGGGCTATATAATCGTTTTGTTTACTTTCACTAAACCCTGGGTTTAATATCATGCTACTTGGTTGATCGCCGATCTATGCAAAAGAGGAAGGGAGGGCCCGGATATGAACATCGGGGGGAAAATCAAAAGCCTCTGGCAGCAAAACCAGCTCACGCAGGAAGAGCTCGCCGACCGCTGCGAACTATCCAAAGGTTTTATCTCCCTGCTCGAGCGCGACATGACCTCTCCTTCCATCGCCACGCTGACCGACATTCTGAGTTGTCTGGGCACCGATCTGAAGGGGTTTTTCAATGATCTCGGCGAAGACAGTGATCGAACGGTGGTGTTCCGCGCGGAGGACCACATGGTCAAATGCGATGTCGAGGCCGCGAGTGAAATCGCCTGGCTGGTTCCCACCGCACAAAAGAACGAAATGGAGCCGATCCTTGTCACGCTCGATCCCGGCGGAGCGACATTTCCCGACCACCCGCACGAGGGAGAGGAGATCGGCTATGTGCTCCAAGGCACGATCCTCATCGAAATCGGAACCCAGCGCTGGCGTGCGGGACGCGGCGACAGCTTCCTGATCCAGCCCGACGCACCCCACCGCATTTCCAATCCGGACAAACGGCCCGCCCGGTTTCTCTGGGTGTCCTCACCGCCGAGTTTCTAGGAGGACACCCGCTCATCCGTATCCGACAAGGAGGAGAACGCCATGACCTCTCTCATCCAGCGCATCGCCGCCCTCAAGCCTGCCGACGCGAACGGCGCGTCGCCGTCGACCCGGAACGGGTCTGCGGCACCGAAACAGTTGTTGGAGGACAAAACCGGATCCTCCCATCTGATCGAAGTCGTAGGCATGAACAAGTCATATGGCGATGTACGGGTATTGAGCGACATCACGTTCTATGTCAGGAACAATGAGTTTCTCACCCTGCTGGGCCCCTCCGGGTGCGGCAAATCCACCACCCTGCGGATTCTCGCCGGTTTTGAGCAACCGGACGACGGCCAGGTGCTGTTCGAGGGTCACGACCTGACGGCCATCCCCCCTTTCCAGCGAAAGCTCAACACCGTGTTCCAGCGGTATGCGTTGTTTCCTCATCTCAGTGTGTTTGAAAACATCGCGTTTGGACTGCGGGTGAAAAACGTGCCCAAACAGGAAATCGCGGGCCGGGTCGAACAGGCGCTGCGTACCGTCGACCTCCAGGGATACGGGAAGCGCTGGGTGGACCAGCTGTCCGGCGGCCAGATGCAGCGGGTTGCGATCGCGCGGGCCATTGTGAACAAACCGATGGTTCTTCTCCTGGACGAGCCACTGGGCGCGCTCGATCTGAAGATGCGCAAAGAGATGCAGGTCGAACTCAAGGAGATGCAGCGCAGCCTGGGGATCACATTTATCTATGTGACCCACGACCAGGAAGAAGCGCTCACGATGTCCGATACCATCATCGTGATGAAAGAAGGCGTGATCCAGCAGATTGGCCGCCCGATCGACATCTACAACGAGCCCCGCAACGCTTTTGTAGCCGGGTTCATCGGGGAGAGCAACATCATCCCCGGCCAGATGGCACGCGATTATGAGGTAGGGTTCGCGGGGCGCACTTTCTGCTGCGTAGACAAACGTTTCGCGGACGAGGCGGTCGATGTGGTCGTCCGGCCCGAGGACATCGACATCGGAGAACCGGGTGAAGACCGGGTCAACGGCGAAGTCATCTCGGTGGTGTTCAAAGGCGTCCACTACGAGATGCTGGTCGAGTCGGAGGGATTCCAGTGGATGGTCCACAGCACCGATCACGCACCGGAAGGTTCTCGTGTCGGACTGTCGTTTGGCCCCGACGACATTCACATCATGGCCAAGTCCGACTTCTCCCCCGACCGGTTGCATCCAGGGGAAGGCATCGATGGACCGGATGCGGACGAGCCGGCCACGATTGAAGAAGACCCGTCGGGAGGTGCCTGGACATGAAACTGAGGCGCCTGGCTTATCCTTACCTCCTCTGGATGGTGCTGTTCACCATCCTTCCGCTGCTGCTGATCGCTTATTACGCGTTTACCACCTATGACGCGGACGGAAACCTCGTATTCACCTTCGTGGGATTCTCCAACATCGTGACGGGGGACCGGGTCGAGATGGGCGCGTTTGGGCTGCGTTCGTTGTTTGGTCTGCACCTGTCGGTTCCGATCTATGTCAACACCTTTCTCCTGTCACTCGAGATGGCGCTGGTCTGCACCCTCATCTGTCTGGCTGCCGGGTATCCGGTGTCCTACATGCTGGCCAACCGCGCACGACGGCTTCGCGGCCGCAGCGACCTGCTGCTGTTTCTGTTCGTGATGCCAATGTGGATGAACGCACTGTTGCGCACCTACGCCTGGCTGGCGCTGCTCGAACCCAAGGGAATCGTCAATTCCCTGCTGGGGATGATTGGGATCGCGGAGCAGCAGTTTCTGTACAACCGCTTCGCCATCGGACTGGGCATGGTCTACAACTACCTCCCCTATATGGTTCTTCCCATCTACTCGGTACTGGTCAAGATCGACCCGAATGTCGTCGAGGCCGCTGAAGACCTCGGGGCTAACCGAGCCGAGACCTTCACGCGCGTGATCTTCCCGCTCAGCACCCCGGGGATCC
Source organism: Clostridiaceae bacterium (assembly GCA_012522285.1). Lineage (GTDB taxonomy): Bacteria > Bacillota > Clostridia > Saccharofermentanales > UBA5734 > JAAYKS01. The sequence goes on from JAAYKS010000076.1 coordinate 4,007, forward strand.
TGTCGGGCATCAACATGGTCTTTATGCCGGCGATGACCACCTTCCTGATCCCCAATCTGCTGGGTGGAGGCCGATATCTCCTGATCGGCAACGTGATCGAACGGCAATACATGGTCGCCCGCGACTGGACCACCGCGTCCGCGTTGTCGATCGTGCTGCTTGTGCTGGTGCTGCTAGGCATGCGCGTGCTGACACGCAATGAGGCAGCCAGCGGGGAAGGGGGGAGCATCCTGCTATGATCCGGTTGATCAGAAAATTCCTCCGGAACGGCTACATGGCGCTCGTCTTCCTGTTTTTGTACGCGCCGGTCGCAGTCCTGGTCGTGTTCTCGTTCAACAAGTCAAAATCCCGGGCGGTCTGGGGTGGATTCACGCTCGACTGGTATCGGCAGCTGCTGCAAAACGACTCGATCCTCGAAGCACTCCGGACCACCCTCGCGCTGGCCGCCCTGTCCGCGATCATCGCGACCGCGGTCGCGGTGGTCACCTGTCTGGGGCTTACCGGATTCCGCCGCCGCGCACGGGCTGCGATCATGAACGTGACATACATCCCCAACGTATCTCCCGACCTGGTCACAGGCATTTCCCTGATGCTGCTGTTCTCGTTTATCGGGATCGTAAGCGGGTTTCCGACCCTGCTGCTGGCACACATCGCCTTCAATATCCCCTATGCGATCCTGTCGATCTCCCCCAAAGTCCGACAGCTGGACCGCAACGTGTTCGAAGCCGCCCTGGATCTCGGATGCCGGCCGGCCAGAGCGCTGCTCAAGGTCGTACTACCTGAAATCATGCCGGGTATCGTGACGTCGCTCATCCTGACCTTTACGCTCTCGATCGACGACTTCACGATCAGTTATTTTACCGCCGGTTCCAGCGCCTCGACCCTGGCGATCACGATCTACAACATGGCCCGCAAGGGGGTCAGTCCCCAGATCAACGCGCTCTCTTCGATCATGTTCCTGGTCGTCCTGCTCCTTTTAGTGGTCGTCAACATCCGTTCTTCACGAGACAACAACCGAAAAGCCAAAAAGAATACTGAGGAGGTCCTGACACGATGAAAAAAAAACTGCTCTCTCTGCTGCTGGCCGTCCTGCTCCTGACGACGGCAGCG
>JAAYKS010000482.1 GCA_012522285.1 Clostridiaceae bacterium
CGAGCACACCGTCTGGATCGGACTGGAGTATTTTTGCCGCGAAGGAGATGCGCTCTGGGAGATGGGGGATGTCCCGTTTGTCGACATGGCGATATCCGAACTCACAGACATCGGAATCATCGACCCTTCCGACGTGCTGGATTCACATCGCGTACGGGTCAAGAAAGCCTATCCCGCCTACTTTGACACCTACAGCGAAATCCAGACCCTCACTGCCTGGCTGGACAAAATTCCCAACCTGTACTGTGTGGGAAGAAACGGCCAGCACCGCTACAACAACATGGACCACTCGATGGTTACCGCGTTCGAAGCTGTCGACGCGCTGTTGACCGGCAATCCCTCGCGCGAACGCATCTGGAACGTCAATACGGAACAGGAATACCACGAGGAGAAAGCCACGTGAGCCGCACACCGCAGCCCCCCGTCCGTCTTTCGCAAGTCATCTCGCTGCTGGTCGGAGCGGGCGCGTTGGCGATCGTTCTGTACGCGGTGGTGGTGGTGGCCGCCGGTGAATTCCACGCGGACTTTACCGACACGCTGTTATGGGCGGAAGCGAGCTGGCACAGCGGGCGCTTGTTCGATCCGATGTTCCATTATGCGGCCACCCTGCCTTTCGGCGGGCAATGGCTGATGCTGCCCTTTCTGCCGCTGTTCGGCGTCGGGATGGCAGCACATACCGCGGGCATGGTATTGTTCACACTCCTGCTGGCCGCCGCGGTCGTGCTTCTGGCCCGCCGATCGCTCGGGTTTTCACCCCTGTGGACCGCACTCGCGCTGGCGTTTGCACTGTTGTCGGTTTCCGGCAGTGAAAAAATGCGGGAACTCTATTGGGGGCACATCATCTATTACAGTCTGGGCAGCCTGTTCCTTACGGTGGGTCTTACACTCGCGACGACGGTGCTCCGGCGGCACACGGCCGACAAACCCCGCTTGGGCGGACCGGATCATCGACGGACCTGGTTCCTGTCGGGAGCCTTCTGTTGCTGGGTGTTCTTGTGCTCGGTCAACGGGCTGCAAGGCATGTTCACCTTCGGGGTTCCGCTGCTGGGGGCGCTCGCACTCGACTGGTTTTTCTCTCCCGCTCCGCGAGGGTCCGCAGAAAAGCTCGCGCACCAGCGCGTGCTGACTGCCGCAGCCCTTTGCTGTTTGATCGGATTGGCCGCGGGCTTGCTGCTGACCCGCCGGATTCCGACCTGGTATACCGACTATTATGCTTCCCTGTCCGCACCCGACCAGTGGATGGAGCACCTTCTCAAACTGCCACGCGACTGGTTGACCTTGCTCGGATACACACCTGCCCCCAATACGCCGATCGGTTCGCCTGCCGGACTGGGAAACCTGTTTCTCCTTCCGGGCGCGGTGGTGCTGGCAGTGGCGCCGCTGGTGTTGTTTGGCATCCGCGGCAAAATCCGCGAACCGGGGATCCGGCTTCTGGTGTACGCGCATGTCTCTATGGCCGCCGCCCTTGTTTTTGCCTATGTGTTTGGCAACATCTCCAATGTGAACTGGCGTCTCTCCCCGCTGGTGTTTACCGCGGCACTGTGTGCGGCCGCGCTCGTGCGGATCTGGTTTCGCGATCCGAAAACCCGCCGGTTTGCGGCGTTGGTGCTACTTCCCGTCGTTCTGTATGGACTGGCCGCGACAGCACAGATCGTGACCACTCCGCCAAACGCACGTGAATCCAACCGGTTTTACCAACTCGGGCAGTTTCTCGAAGACGCCGGACTGGAACGGGGTTATGCCACTTTTTGGAATGCTTCTCCGGTCACATTCCAGACGGACGCCAAGGTGCGAATCGCCCCGATCGTAATGGAAAACGGTATCCCAAAACCCTACCGATATCAAAGCCACCGTTCGTGGTATGAACCGGCGGCCGGCCAGACACAATGGTTCCTCCTGCTGGATGAAAACGAGTATCGCACCTATTCCACCTTGTCCGCGGACAAGCTCGCCCTGGCCGACCGGCAGTTGGACGCGCCCGACGGATACAGGGTGCTGGTTTACTCGGAAAACTGCATCGACCCCGACGCCTGACAAGCTCCCACGCGGGCATCCTTGCCACCGGGCAATCCTTCCACAAATGCGCGGATCTCGCGAACCATTTCCCTCTGTTCTTCCGGAGGAATCCAGGCATGCCGAGCGCTGGGGAGCAGCAGGACGCGCGCGTTCTCCCCGATGCGTGCGGCGATTCGCTCCGCGCTGTAGCGGGAAACGGTCTCGTCCCGTCCCGACTGGATCAGCAGAACCGGACAGTGTACCTCACCCAGCCGGCGGCGGACACGGCGCATCACGCCCGGGAGGCGCGAAAAGGCGATCGGCCACAGCAGGTATTCCCAAGGCCCGCGGAC
>JAAYKS010000008.1 GCA_012522285.1 Clostridiaceae bacterium
CGGTAAAGGCACCTCCCCGGTTGAACGCCTGCAGCAGCCGGTCCGCGTCGCCTGGCAGGAATTCCCCGTCCAGCGCCCTGCGGTAGACCCCGACCACGGTGCCGACATAGGCGGGCGAACGCAGGCGGCCTTCGATCTTGAGTGAGGCCACCCCCGATGCGATCAATGACGGGATTTGATCGAACAGACTCTGGTCCCGCAGCGACAGCCGGGGAAGAGACCCCCCGGCCTCCACGCCGTCACGCTCCAACGCATACATCATGCGGCAGGGCTGCGCGCAAGCACCGCGATTGGCACTGCGTCCCCCCTGCAGCGCACTCATCAGGCACTGCCCTGAAAACGAAACACACAGCGCTCCGTGTACAAACACCTCGGTCTCCATCCCGATGTCTGCCGCAAACGCAGTCAGACGCCGTACCTCCGTCGCGGTCCGTTCCCGCGGCAGGATCACGCGTGTCAACCCGAGATCACGGGCGGCCTGAATCCCGCGCTCGTTGCCGATCGACATCTGGGTGCTCGCAAAAAGGCGCAAATCCGGCATCCGCTCGTGGATCGCACAGGTCAACCCGATATCCTGCACGATCAAAGCGTCGATGCCGATCCGATAGCCGGCTTCCGCCAACCGCAAGGCTTCGTCCGCCTCCTGGTCCGAGATGAGGGTGTTGAGGGTCAGGTAGGCACGGGCGCGATGCAGATGCAGAAAGTCGACGGCTTCCATGAGCTGCCGGTCGTCGAAATTGGCGGCCCGGGCGCGGGCGTTGAACGCGCGGGCTCCAAAATACACCGCGTCCGCCCCGTTGCGAACCGCGACACGCAAGGTGTCGAGGTCGCCGGCGGGTGCCAGCAATTCGGGCCGCACGTTGCCCTGCGACCCGCCGTTGCGCTCGTTGTCGTTTCGGTGTGGATCAGCCATGGGGCAACAGGTCGTCAAACCCGGTCTGTACGAGTCGATCCGGAAACGGCTTTGCGTGAGGTTTCCCGGTTGTGGGGTCTTGCGGCACCGAGGAGGAGTCTTCTCCACCCGCTGCGGGTGTTTCTTGATCGGTGGAGAATTGATGCTCCGCCGGCTCCGGTTGCGCAGTCACTTCCGGTTCAGGCTGCTCCGCAACTTCCGGCTCCGATTCCATAATGCGGGGATCGAGGACAAACGTGATGTTGCCATCGGTATGGCGTTCAGCCGCACCTGCAGGCGCTGTATCTTCAGAGAGCGAATCGTCCCGCGGAGGAAGTTCTTCGTTTCTGCCCGCGGCGTCCGCAGCGGCTTCTTTTTGGATAGGCCGGGGTTTTGGCAAATCGACCGGGACGTTTCTGCGAATCTCCCGGACCAAAATTGAGTTTTGCTCCTTGAGTCCGCCGATTTCGCGGCGCAATCCCGTGATTTTTGCTTCCGCCTCGCGCAGTTTCTCCTCACCGGCAGCCAGTGCGTCCACCAGACGCTCCCTGTCGCCCGTCGCGTTGACCAATGCCAGAACCGTGCTGGCGGACAAACTCAGAGAAGGGTTGGCCGCCCGGGCCGCTTCCACGAGTCGCTCAGCCGCGTCGACCGCGCGCTGGATCGAAGCCTCCGGTTCGGAGGATACCAGCGTATACGTGACATCAGCAATGCGGACCGACACCTTGTGTATCATTTCACCCATTCCGCCTCTCCCATCCTGCACCGGGTCGATTGCCCGTCTCCGGCTTACCGGTCAGCACCATTATAATACAGCCCGCCCGTTCCGGCCGACACCGTCGCCATGGTCAACGCGCGCGGGTCTCTATGAGCCCTCTTCACAAGCGGAAAGCCGGCGATACAGTGTGGCGTATTGTTCCGGCCGCAGCTCTTCCGCACGGACTTTGTCGTCCAGCCCCATTCCGCACAGAACTTCAGACAACAAATCCTTTTGCTCCGGGCAAAGCCATCCCGACGTCTCCAGGGAATTGGCCAGCCGTTTTCTGCGATGCGAAAATGCAGCATCCGCCATCGACAACAGACCTTCGGGCGGGATGCCGACTGCGGATTCACTTTCTTCGCGCCACACCGCCTGTACTACCGCCGAGTCCACGCCGGGTTGCGGGAAAAAAGCATGCGGAGGTACACGAAAGCAGGTCTTGAGCGTGTAAAACACCCCGAGGCTGGCACCCAAAGGCCCATATGCCCCGCTCCCCGGCCCGGCCACCAACCGCGCGGCCGCTTCCTTCTGCACAAGAAACACCAGCGTCCGGGGAAGCGCCACGGCGGAAAACACATGGCGCAGGATCGGCGTGGTGATGTAATAGGGCACATTGGCCGCGATGTGAATCTGCGCCTCCGGGTGCGAACGGCGCCAGGGTCCGAGCCAGGCGGACAGGTCGAACTGGAGAAAATCGGCCCGCTCCACCGTCACATTATCATGGTCTTCCAGCACTTCCCGCAGAATCGGCATCAGACCGCGGTCGATTTCGACCGCCAGCACATGGCCTGCCCGCCGGGACAACGGGAGCGTCAACGCCCCCATGCCGGGGCCGATCTCGATGGCAAGATCGTCCGGTCCGGCCGGACAAAGCGCAGCAATACGGTCCGCAGTGGAGGCGTCCATCAGGAAGTTTTGGCCGAGACGGCGGTTTGGGCGGACCCCGTGACGCGCCATCCGCTCCATCGCGGCGCGCCGTTCGGTCGGTTTGACCGCACTCCCGGTCAGTTTGACCATACTTTCCTCTGTCTTGTCCCCGCGCATCAAGGCATCGCCTCAGCGACCGGCAGCGACTCGGTCCCCGTGTAGGAGGCGAGAATCGAAAGGGAGTTGCCCAGCGAGTTCTCCAGCTCCCCCGCCGAGACGTTGTAGGCGGACGGATCTGTGAGCGCCCGGCGAATCGGAACGATCTGGTAGTGCCGGCGCTCCCCGGTCAGCCAACGACTGCAATACAAGGGGATGTATTCGCCCCTCGCGACGGTGGTCTCCCCCTCCGCGTCCCGCTGGATTGTAACCCTCGCCAAAATCCCGTCACGATACCTGCCGTTGTGGCTGAAATCCATGGCGGACAGAAGGTTGCCCGTCGAGTAATAGACCAGCGTGGATCGTCCGGTCACGTCGGACTCGATCACGTCGATGCCGTGTACCAGGTGGGGGTGGTTGCCGACGATCACGTCGACCCCGTGGTCCGCGAGTTCCTGCGCCAGCGCTTCGACATAGGGAGAAGGCTTGAGCCGCGCCTGTGCCAGATGGCCGTACTGCGACGCGAGCGTCGCGGCGTCCAGATCGTCGGTCCAGCTGTAGTCTTCCCCCCAATGGATGAACACAACGACCGCTTCGGCACCCCGTTCCCGCAGCAGCGCCACCCGCTGGAAGAGCTCTTTCCGGTCTTTTTCGTACAGGTCGTCGCGATAGGGATTGAACGAATCGATCAGTGCCGCCGCCCCGTCCGGCATCGGCAGTGCGTTGAGCGCGCGGATCCCTGCCGCGTACTCCGCGTCCGTGCCAGGGGTTTCAAATGTACATCCTGCAAACCCGATCCGGATGCCGTTGATGTCGACCACCGCAAAAGACTCCGAGGTGGTGTCCGGTCGGGTGCCGATTGTTTCAAACCCGTAATCACGGAACGTGCGGGCAGTCCGGCGGACGCCCTCCAGTCCGGAGTCGATCGTATGGTTGTTGGCGGTGAGCATCATCCGGAATCCGGCATCCCACAATGCCGGGACGATCTCGTCCGGACCGCTGAAACGGGGATATCCGGTATAGGGTTTTCCCCCGAGGGTTCCTTCGTAGTCCGCGACCGCGTAACCGTCGTCCAGCATGCCGCGGAGGAAGGCAAAACATTCCGTATAGTCGTATAACCCGTCCTCGCCCGGCGGGTAGTTAAAAAACGTGTCGTGCAGGAGGACATCGCCCGCCCCGTAAATCACGGCCTGTGCGGGTGGCTTGGGGGCCGGTGTGGGCGACGGCATGGGCGTCGGACTCAGGGTCGGAGTCGGAGCCGTCGTGGGAGCCTTCGGCGCGGTGGGCGGAGCGGGGGTTGTCCAGACGCTCCCGGATACGGGCAGCGTGGAAGTGGTTTCCGTTCCTTTTGCCGCACAACCGGGACAGGCGATCGCCAAAAGACACAGCGACAGCAAGAAAGCGACTACGCGCCCGGTGGATTGGTTCTTCATCGATGACTCCCCTTCCTTGACATCCGGATCGTTTTCCGGCTGCGGGGTCTGCCGCCCCGACACATCATCCATTATAATGGATGGCGACAGCGAGGAGGCAGGCTGATGAAGATTCGCACATTGTTCGGTATCGACTCCGACGTCGAGATCTCTTCCCTGACGATGGATTCCCGCTCGGCCGGTCCGGGCGCGGCTTTTTTCTGTGTGACCGGCGCTACCTCGGACGGGCACGATTATGCCCCCGACGCCCTGCGCAACGGTGCGGCCTGTATCGTGCACTCCCGTCCGCTCCCCCAGATGCCCACCGACGCGGTGCTGGTCCGGGTGCCGGACGTGCAAACCGCGCTAAACCAGGCCGCTCACACCTTTTACGGCAAACCATCCGAACACATGACCGTGTTCGGGGTCACTGGAACCAACGGAAAAACCACCGTCGCGACGCTGTTGTCCGAGCTCCGTTCGCATTGGCATCCGACCGGTTACATCGGTACGATCGCCAATCAATACAACCACGCCTTGTCCAACCAACCCCACACGACACCGGACGCGATCCGGCTGCACCGCATGCTGCGAAAGATGCGGGATGACAACCTGACCGGAGTCGCGATGGAGGTGTCAAGCCACGGCCTGGCGCAAAACCGCGTAGACAGTGTCGTTTTCGACGTCGCGATCATGACCAACCTGACCCACGAGCACCTGGCTTACCACCACACGATGGAAGCCTACCTCGAGGCCAAGGGACTGTTGTTCCGCCTGCTCAAGCCGGATGGCGTCGCCATACTCAACCGGGACGACCCCTCTTGTGACCCGTTGGCTGCACGCACCCGTGCGCGGGTCGTCACCTATGGAATCGATAGCGACGCGGACTACCGGGCCCGAGACCTGGACCTGGCCGGCGACGGCACCCGGTTCTGGCTCGACCACGCGGGTCAGTCGTTTGAGGTGCGCACCAATCTGGTGGCGGCGTTCAATATCTCCAATCTGCTGTCAGTGATCGCCGCGCTCCACGAGACCGGAATCCCGCTTTCTTCCCTGTTGCCGCGGGTGCAATCCCTGGGACAGGTTGACGGCCGCATCGAGCGGGTCGAACGGGGTCAGCCCTTCCGGGTGATCGTCGATTATGCGCACACCCCGGACGGATTCGAGAAAATAATGGCATACGCGCAGGTCATACGCGGTACAGGACGCGTGATCGCGGTGTTCGGTGCGGCAGGCCGCAGAGACACCACCAAGCGACCGCTGCTCGGGCGCATCGCCGACCGGTTTTGCGACCGGATCCTCCTGACCGAAGAAGACAATCGGGACGAAGATCCCGCTGCGATCGCAGACCAGATCCGATCCGGCATCCGCAACGCCAGTACACAGTTTGTGCCGGACCGGGCGACCGCGATCCGTCAGGCACTCGCCGAAGCCACCCCAGGAGATGTGGTGCTGATTCTCGCCAAAGGCAGCGAGACTTTCCTCGACCGGGAGGGGCGCAGCGATCCGTACGAGGGAGACGTCGCCGTGGCGAAAACGGCCTTGTCATCGATGGGGTTTCATGTTTTGGGAGACATGGAACCAGGATAAAACTCCACAAACGTCACATACCCGTCGTTGTAC
>JAAYKS010000483.1 GCA_012522285.1 Clostridiaceae bacterium
CTGATGATGCAGTCCGACATGGACATCCTCGACGCAGGATTCCGGAACATCCGGAAGACGCTTGAGACAATGGAGTGAGCGTGCCGCCTTTTTGACCTGTTCCGATGCGTTCCGTCCGGATCGTTAGAGGGGGATGCTCAGAACATTGACCGAGTGCGCGGGCAGCTCGACCCGTACCATCCCCTTGCCGCTCCGGTACTCGATCCGGTCCGGCCGGACCGCCTCCGGCTGATCCCTATCGTTGTAAGCGTCTTTCGAGTCGCCCGACAGTCTGCGGAGCACGACCGGCTGGTTTGGAAGCAGCTTATCCAGACACACCTCGACCGTCCTGTTCTGTTCCGGGTGTTTGTTGACTAGCGATACCGCAAGCGCACGGCCATCCAACCTGCGCGTCGCGACCGCATCGACGGTTTCCACCGGAACTTCCGATGCACCGCGCCGGACGGAAAACTCGTTCTCGCCTGACAAATACGCGTCGACGACCACCTCGTGCATGGATTGGGTGAACAACTCAAACACATGATAGGTGGTGCGTTTGACCAACCCGTCCGGATGGACGTACAAAATGCCCCGGGTATTGACCGCCGGCGCAAAATTGGCCATTTTTACGATGTCGCAGTGTTTGAGGCATTGGTTTAAAAAACACGCAGAGAAGATCGCATCTGCCATGGTGTAGCTCTCGTTCCGATCGTTTTCGTCCCGTGCCGCGGCACACACGTCAGCAGCCACGTCGGCATAATCATGAATGTGGGGATGATACCAGCCCCGTAAATTCCACTCGTCAAACGCAATGCGGATCCTGTCCAAATACCCCATCGCGCCCAGAATATGACGAGCTTTTTGGATCGGTTCCTCAATCTTCATCGTATAGGCCATGCAGGTCTCGTAATCCGCCAGCTTGTTGTCGGTCCAGATCGGATCCCAGTACCCGTGGATCGAGATCCAATCCAGAAACGGGCCGGCTTCCTAGAGGAGTGACAGATTCCAGTCCAGATCGGCCAGACTGGCGGCGAAAATCTCAATGCCGGGATCTACGCGTTTCATCATCTTGGCCGCTTCCAGCACCGTTCTGCCCCACTCGCCGGCTGATTTAGCTCCCATCTCCCAGCGGCCGTAATTTTCATTTCCGATGCTCCAAAACCGGACGCGGTAGGGATCCGGATGACCGTTGGCGATCCGTTGTCTGGCCCACTTCCCCTCGCGCTCCAGATTGCAGTATTCGACCCAGTCGCTCATTTCTTCCGCACTGCCGGTCCCGGCGTTGGTGCAAATGTAAGGGGCAGCCCCGACCGCGGCGCAAAAGCCCATGAACTCATCTGTCCCAAACGTGTTGGGCTCCTCCACCCGCCACGCTTTGTCGAAGGTGGCTTCCCGTTTGGGTCCGATCGCATCCTTCCAATGGTGCGAAGAGACAAAGCAGCCGCCCGGCCAGCGAATGACCGGCGTGCGGATTGCCCGCAGTGCTTCCACGACATCCGTCCTGAATCCGTTCGCATCTGCCAGCGCAGATCCCGGATCGAAGATGCCTCCATACACCTGACGGTGAAAATGCTCCAGAAAATGGCCGTAGATCCGCTCGTCCCGCCGGCCGATGATCCGATCGGGGTCGATGCGTATAGTGAGTGTTGACATCGGTTGCACCTCTCTTTAGCACTTAGGCGGTATGGCCCGTCCGTTTCCGCACCAGTGCCTGAATCACCATGCGCAATTCGCGTTCCGCGGATGCGCCTGCGGTGTCCCGAATCGTCCCGGCACTCGCTCCGGGTCCCGCAAGATACCCGCCGGCGAGTTGTGTGGCCCTGTCGTCATCGAGTGCTGACACTTCCTCTTCGCTCAACCCTTCCAGACATGCGTTGCCGGCTTGTACCAGAAGATCAATGAAGTCCGTGATTTCTTTCCAGTGGGACCAGGGGTAAATGTCGCCGTGCCCCGGCAGGATGGCACTGCCACCCCGCGCGTCGATTTCCCGCAGCAACCGCGCCCACTCAACAGGGTCCGCGGCATGAAAGTAGAGATGATCCAGCGACACCCCGGTGTCTCCCGCGACGACGCATCCGTCCTGAACGACCCGGATCAGCAGATCACGCGGCGAATGGGCCGCAATCGGCACGGTGGACAGTTCGACTTCCAACCCGCCCAGCCACAAGGTCTGCACCCCTTCGATTCCCATAAATGCAGCGGGTCCGTCGTACCCTTGGGGAACGACCTGACCGAGCAACCGGTGGGAGCAGAAAATTGTCAGAGGTTGTTCGAGAAACACCGGCAGTCCCGCGACATGGTCTCCGTCTCCGTGGGTCAGGAACACATAGCGCAGCGGATGGCCGAACACCTCGACAGCTTCTTGCAGCATCTCTTCCGCAGCCTCCATCGTCGTCGCGTCCACCGTCGCCACAACTTCTCCGGAGACGAGGAACGCCCCGTTGGACTGCCGCCGAGCCGGCATATCTCCTCTCCGGAAATACAGATGGGGGGTCACACGCACGATTTCCACCCGGTTCTTCTGATACACGATTTCCCTCTCCATTGGACACCTCTCTCATGTAAAATCAATCCTCCGACGCAGCGGAGATGTCGTTTTCTTGTCTTCACTGATTCCATTCTACATAACGTGGCTATAGGTCCGACCTCTCCACCACGAACACGGTGTCGACCGGGTCCGGCAGCATGCAATCGTGCGTGAGCGCGTCCACATGGAGAAAGGTCTGGCCGCGGTATCCGTGTGTCATCCAGTCTCCGGAC
>JAAYKS010000484.1 GCA_012522285.1 Clostridiaceae bacterium
ACAGGGAATCCAGCCGGCGGTAGAACCGGTCGGCCAGGATGCGCATGCCCTCTTCCTGGGTTTTGACATTGAGGTCACTGAAATACTCGACCGTGCGCACCACACTCCGGATCGCCGGGGTCAGGTGGTCGTTGATCGACTGCCGGTAGCTTTCAAACATTGCAGGGGCGAACTCGTCCCGGAGCAAGGTGCGGAACTGCGCCGGCATCTCGGCTCCCATGGTTTCCATCGAGTTGGCGACGGTTTTCTGATCTTCGAGCAACAATCCCAGCAAATCGGCCTCGTCGAGGACGGGGAGCTTGTCGGACAGCAGGTTTTGCAACCGGACCAACTGGTGGGTGGCGGCGTGCAGCAACGTGCGATCGACGATCAGCCAGATGAGAAGACACAGCAGCGTCAGCAGCAACAGCCCGCCCATCGCGGGGAAGGTCGGGAGCAGCGCGTCTCCCAGGGTGACCGACTGGGCGGCCCCGGCGCGCGACACTGCGATCACAAGAGACAGGCTCACCCCCACCAGGCCCGTGATCAGTAGATAGACCGGGACGAGCTGGGCGAGTCGCCGTTGGGCGGCGACCCCGATCACCGGGGCTTCCCCAAAGGCGGAGGTGATGTTTTTAACCGCTTCCGGAGGTCTGTTCCCGCGGGATCGGACCAATGCCCTGGACCACGCTGCCCTGAGCTCCGGACGGAGCGGACCTGCGGCATCGCCTTCGACAAAGAAGTCGTCCGCCTCCTGCATTTTGGATACAGGATCGACAAAGCCGATGTCTTCTATCCCGCGGATCGCGCGGGTGAGATCCCGTAGGATCATGCCGAGCCCGAACAAGTCAAAATACACCAGTGCGGCTACGAGAGCCACAGGCACCAGCACTGCGATAACGGTGCCGACTAGGCCGGCGTCCGCGTTGGCTAGCCAATCCATCAGCCCGCCCAGCAACCGCGCAGGGCGGCCGGCGACTGTACTACTCATGGCGGAGATGCTGTTCACAAGACCGATCAAGTGTTCCTCCCTATCGCCCTGGGTCCGTTTCCTGTAGCGTCATACGGACATGGCGGGTCCGTTGTTGTGAGCGGTTGAGGCGTGTCAGCGGACGGAGACGTTGCCCGTCAGCGTTCCCACCGCGATCCGGGGTCGGACCGCATCTTCTCCGACCACGGTGACCATCACCGGTCGGTCCGAGGTGTTGGAGACGTTGAGCGTGATGCCCGCCTGGTCGGCCTCTCCGACACGCTGGGTCGAGGTGACCAGCACCCGGATCATCGGGCCGTCCGAGAGCACCGCCACGCTGCCTGCCGCGGGATAGACTGCGTCGCCGATCTGGATGGCACATCCAAATCCGCCAGTTGCGGGGGTGATCGCCAGATTCACAACGGCGGTTTCCGCCGAAGAGGCCTGCAGGAGCGCCTGCTCTGACAGCGCGGGGATCGAAACCGCGAGGTTGGTGGGGTCGGTCACATACGCGCCGACGTTGAAGGTGAGATCGTAGCCAGGGGCGGCAAACGGATTGAGCTTGCCATACTCCCCTTCATAGGGCCATTCGAGATAAGGA
>JAAYKS010000077.1 GCA_012522285.1 Clostridiaceae bacterium
CTATACTCCGCTCGACTGGCATGTGTTAGGCACGCCGCCAGCGTTCATCCTGAGCCAGGATCAAACTCTCGAATAAATGCTATCCGAGAGCCTTTCGGCTCTTTGATTACTTGTCCGCTTTCCCTTGCGGGATTGCGTTGCGATTCCTCTCGAAATCGACTTCAGGCTTTCCGCTTTTTGTCTTATCGCTGTTCAATTTTCAAGGTCCGTTCCGTCTCGCTCTCGCGAGCGCTTGACCATCTTATCACTGGGTATATGGTCTGTCAACAGCCATTCTCAGAGATTTTTCGGCATTTTCAGACCGTTGTCCGAGAGCCAGATGGTTCGCCTCTCCGACGGGGAGAGGCAACGAAAATTATACCTTAAAAAGGGTCCTTCCGTCAATCGACCAAATGGATGGTGCCAGCACCCTCCGACATCCTCAATGGACTGGAACCGACACCCCAAAATGATCTAGTGCAGCTTTAAAAACCCGGAAAAACTCGTGGATGTCCGCCTCGTCGATCGCTCCATATGCACATAACCGGAAGGCGGGATTGCCGGAGATGTTCCCAGGATAGATGGTGAAGCCCCGTTCAAAGCAGTAATCATGAATCTGGGTGAAGTCCCAATGGGGGTCCTTCGGATAATCAATGGAAAGGACGAGGCGGGACTGATCCTCTCGCTGGATCGGAGTCCGAAATCCCAGCACGTCCACTCCTTCACAAATGGCACGCCAGACTCTTTGATGGCGATCCCACTTTGGAGCCTCCCCTTCACGCCAGTACTCGATCAGTGCCTGTCGCAACGCGTACACAGTCTGGACAGGCGGTGTAAATCGCATTTCTTTCTTCTTTTTCATACTGCTGTATTGCATATATATATTTGTATAAAAACTTCTGACTGGATAATTCCTCGACTGCTCAAACAGCGATGTTTTCCCGATGACAAAGGACAACCCTGTCATCGCCATCAGGCCCTTTTGTGCCGAGGCCATCAACACGTCCACTTGATCGGTGTTGACGTCGATCGGGATCATTGCATAAGTCGATGTCGTGTCGACCACATGGATTGCGCCGTATTGATGCGCAAGCACCCCGATTTCCCGCATCGGATTGAGAATGCCGGAAACTGTTTCGTGATGGCAGGAGTAAACGACCGCCACTTCCGGGTGAGCCTCCAGCGCATTTTGTATTAGACTGGGGTCTGCGGGACAGGTCGTTGGCAAGTCGAGAGTCATGTATTCGATGCCGTATGCCATACAGGCTTCGGCTGCGCGTTTACTGTACACACCATTGCTGACAATCAAAATCTTCCGGTCTTGGGGAACAAGAGAACTCACACATGCGTCGATATTGATCGTGCCGGACCCGCAAAACAAAACGGATGCGTACTCGCTTGGATCCCCGTGGACCACTCGCACGAGATCACGACCTATCTCCTCCATCAAATCCCCGAATTCGCGTTCGCGCGGGCAGATGTCAGGAACGACCTGAGCGTACTTAACCGTATCGGTCGTTGTGCCAGGGCCGGGATTCAGTAAAATGTTTCTTTTTACTTCGGACGTATTCATCCTCTTCTGCCTCTCTCCTGATAATTGCGCGAGCAAATCTACACGTCGGGTA
This sequence comes from Clostridiaceae bacterium, assembly GCA_012522285.1. GTDB lineage: Bacteria > Bacillota > Clostridia > Saccharofermentanales > UBA5734 > JAAYKS01. The sequence goes on from JAAYKS010000077.1 coordinate 1,605, forward strand.
TCAGTGTAATGATGTCGGCAATCGACATACAATTTTGGGATGCCTCCATCGACCGGCCGTGCGCAAGGATTGATTCAGCCGTCTGCTGCATGGCTGGAAACGCACTTCGTATCAAATGATTGGCATAGATCACAACGTTGACCCCATGTTCATGCAATTCCTTCTCATATACTCCGTCATAGGTGGTGGGGACCGCTACAATCGGCACGTCTGGATGTGTTTTGCGGAACCGGTCACAGAATGCCAGTACTTCTGCGGGATCCTTTTTGCGTGAATGGAGCATGATGCCGTCCGCGCCGGCAGCAACATAAGCGGAGCAACGATCGTAAGCGTCGTCCTCCCCCCGATCCAAAATCAGACTCTCACACCGTGCGAAAATCATAAAATCCTCGGTCCGGGCTGCCATCTTGCCCGCTTTGATTTTTCTGCAAAAATCCTCGATCGTATCTTGCTGTTGCAGTACGTCGTTCCCGAACAAAGAGTTTTTCTTCAGACCGGTTTTGTCTTCAATGATGACCGCGGACACCCCGATCCTTTCCAGCGTTCGTACATTGTATTGAAAGTGTTCAATCTGGCCGCCGGTATCTCCGTCCAATATGATCGGTTTGGTTGTGACTTCCAGAATCTCTTCGATTGTCTTGATTCTGGAGGTCATATCGACCAGTTCGATATCAGGCTTCCCCTTGATTGTCGAGTCGCAGAGACTGGAGATCCAAATTGCGTCGTACTGCTCGACCTCTTCTCCGACCATTTTGCGCGCATGTTCCACGATCAGAGCACTCAAACCGTTGTGGGCTTCCAATACTCGGATATGGTATCCATCAGAGAGAAGTTTCTTCAGCCGTGCGCGGCGGATCTCCGGCACGCACGAACGCTCATAAAACAGGTGCTCCAGTTCAGTGACCCCTTCGGTCCGGGTATATGGGTACTCAACCAACCGCCCCCCCCATTCCGCGAGCACTTCGATCACGCGCGCGCGAATCTTCGCCAAATGGTTGTTGCGCCAATCATCACCATGCACCACATAATCAGGTTTGAGCTCACGCAGAATATTGTCATAAAATACTTCTTGTTGAACAACAACTTGTGAGACCCCTCTCAAGTTCCGGATCACCTTCACTCTTTCTGCCAGCGGCAGCAACGGGTAACGAAGCGTTTTCATCACCGCTTCGTCTGATTGAACGCCTACGATCACTTCTCCCAATTCCGCGGCTTTGGTGAGGATGTTGATGTGACCCGGATGAATGATGTCTGTGGCGAAACTCATGTATACCTTTTTCATTTTTATCCCCTGTTTTGAAGTTTGGGCAATATCGTACCTATTGCCCTTTCCATGTGATGAATATCGTCGATCTCACACCAGACAAAGTCATCCATGATCCTCACATGCATCGGCTCCCTCCTGCCTGCTGCGACTATGAGGGACTCGTAATCCGCTTTGGGCGTACCGCCTTTGCTGTATAGATCGCACATCAATGCAAAAAAAGCTTCGGACACCTTGGTGATACCGACCAGCTCGGCATGGACCGCGCTCAGTGTTTCCCGGTGCTTTGACATGTCAACCAGGCATCCGGACTGGTCAGTTTCGATAAACACCTCATCCGATGATTGGGTAGGTCCACTTGCTAACAGTACATTGTCACGCGGATCCTCCATGAGTGTTGTGATCCCGGCTGGATCATATAGCAAATCAGACTCCAGAAGCAGAAAATCGCCAGGCACCGCCATCCGAAGACGGTATAACGTTTCCATACTGCCCGTGCCCTGAAAGGCGTCGTTACGAACGCAACGAATCTGCGGTCTGCTTGCCGCATAGTTATCATACTCTATTGCTCTGAAGCCGGTTCCTATCACGATGTCCTCAATCCCCGCGGAAAGTAGGGCATCGACTGAGCGGTCAATGAGCCGAATGCCGCCCACATCTAAAAATCCTTTCGGTTGATTGTTGGCGAAATCGCCAAGCCGACTGCCCATTCCGGCGGCAAGAATGACTGCTGTTTTCACCATGTGTTTCCCTACCGTTTCCTATTGTTGGACCATCTGTCCATGAATGCAGTTTTATTCTCGACCGGTCCGATGGACGGCCGACCCAAATCCTCACGTGAGCCCACGGCAGTATGCACCTCAATCAGCGCAGGCAACATAAGCCCGGGTAGATCGGAAAGAACGCGATCGAGTTCTTCCATCGTGGAGACCGTCCGGGTCGATGGGTAACCACAGGATTGAGCCATCAAAGCAAAACGCGCCGCGGGACTGGTGGTGGGCATCCCTCCAACAGATTCATGGGCCTGGTTGTTGAAGATGACATGGATCAGATTGTCAGGCTTGACATGCCCGATCGTAGCCATTGCGCCGAGGTGCATCAGCGCGGCACCGTCTCCGTCCAGACACCAGATCCGGCGACTGGAATGCATTGCC
>JAAYKS010000485.1 GCA_012522285.1 Clostridiaceae bacterium
ATATATCCGGACGTCATCGAAAGCGGCGGGGGCAAAGCGGCGACCATCAAAAGCCACCACAACGTGGGCGGCCTGCCGGCGGATATTCTCTTCTCGGGCGTGATCGAGCCGCTCCGGGATTTGTTCAAAGACGAAGTACGCCAGGCCGGTCTGGAACTCGGGATCCCGCGCCCCCTGGTGATGCGCCAGCCCTTCCCGGGGCCCGGGCTCGCGGTGCGCATCCTGGGCGACATCACGGAAGAAAAACTCGAGATCCTGCGCGAGGCCGTCGCGGTCTCCACAGGCGAGCTGGAATCCTCGGGGCTTTAGGACTCGATCACCCAGTACTTTGCGGTGTTAACCCGTCTGCAGAGTGTCGGCGTCATGGGGGACGCGCGCACCTACGACTACACGATCGCACTCCGCGCGGTGACGACCAACGACTTTATGACCGCGGAATGGGCGGACATCCCCCACGACGTGCTCGCCCGTGTCTCCAACCGCATCGTCAACGAAACCCCCCGGGTCAACCGGGTGGTGTACGACATCACGACCAAACCGCCCGCCACGATCGAGTGGGAATAGCAGTTAAAAACCCTGAGACCATTGATATAACGTGGTTTCAGGGCTTATTATACTTATCGTAGAATAATGCACTACTGGTGCTTCTGTATTTGCTTGTTCTTGGGGAGATGCCAGCATAGAAACCCTTCCGGTTGCATTTGGCTGCGATTTTTTCATTTAGCCAGATCAGCGCCTCAGGAATAAGTAATATCGGCACGAAGTCTTTCCATTTTTGTGGGATTCCTTTCACGTTCATGAATTGATGATTATCTGATCATCATGCTTGTTGCGGTGATGATATGTGCATGGAAATCAAGAAAATTGATTTTCATGCACGTTTGGCGTACGATATTAGCACAGAAATCAAATGCGAGGTGGCAGCATGACCGTGCCGATTGGACTGCAATCAGTTCTAAAGAGAAATGTTGGTATCGTTACAGCCGCCCAAGCAAATGAAGTTGGAGTCTCTAACGAAAGGTTACGCTTGCTCATTCGTTCGGGTGATTTGGAACGAGTTACTACCGGAGTATATGTTTTGCCTGATGAATTTGCTGACAAAATGTATATCACCCAACTTCGGCGTCCCAAAATCATCTATTCTCATGAAACGGCACTGTTTCTGCACGAACTGACAGACCGTGATCCGATCAGCTATATGGTTACAGTTCCAACAGGCTACAATCCAACACGCCTTCGAGAAGATGGCCTCACAGTGTTCACAATCAAGCGAGAACTACACAAACTCGGAATTGCAAAGCGTACTACGATGTTTGGAAACACGGTCACGGCTTATGATCTTGAACGTACAATTTGTGACTGCCTGAGAAGTCGGAACTCATTAGACATCGCTGTTGTGACCGATGCAATCAAGCGATATTCCAGGCGCAGGGATAAAAATCTGAATACACTCATGCAGATGGCAGAAATCTTCCAAGTCACGAAGCAGCTCAGAAGCTACATGGAGGTATTGTTATGAGAACATCCACACAGTTAAAAGCTCTTATCCGAAATTTCTCGAAAGAAACGAATGTGGAGGCTGAAATACTGCTTCGTAATTTTATGATGGAGCGATTCTTGGAGCGTATATCCGTTTCAAAATACAAACATCACTTCATTCTCAAAGGAGGCATGCTCATTGCCTCAATGGTTGGTATTGATACGCGCACCACGATGGATATGGATGCAACAATCAAAGGAAAGACTGTATCAAAGACTGAGATCACTTCAATCATGGAGGACATACTGAAAGTTCAGATGGACGATGGGGCTGCATTTTCATTTCAGGGGATTGAGGAGATACGAGAGGAAGCAGACTATCCAGGGTATCGCGTATCTATCGGGGCAAACTTTGATAAGTCTCGCCAAATGCTAAAGATTGACATCACAACTGGGGACTCCGTTACACCCAGGGAAATGGAGTATGCCTACAAACTGATGTTTGAGGATAGAGCAATCAGCATTATGGCATACAACCTGGAAACGGTTCTGGCAGAAAAGTTAGAAGCGATCATTACTCGAGGCGTGACAAATACCCGCATGAGGGATTACTACGATGTATATATTCTAACGAATACATACACCTTTGACACAAACACATTCAAGTCAACTTTATCCAAGACAGCTGAAAAGCGCCACACTACTCTTCAGATGTCGGTTGCAAATGAAGATACGATCGCTATCATCATGGAGAACGCAAAATTGGTAGATCTCTGGGAAAAATATCAAAAAAAATACTTCTATGCTGCAGACATATCATGGCCCATGGTCATCAATGCAGTGAAGTCACTGGTTGAGAATGCCTTGATCATATAACCACATCCGATCCAGGACATAATGTCCTTTCTTTGTCATTTCTAGCCGATCCAATGAAAGATCTGTGGATGCTTGTCGAGATAGCGATCCGATTTTGTCTAATGTGGCTCAGGCTTGACGAATCGCATCGATAAGGTCAAAGTCGAACGTAAGGTTTCGTCTCTTGTGTTAACCACAGTCTGTTCGTTGGGCTTCAGTGCGAGGAGGAAACGGTATGCCAAAGAAGTTTGTCTTTATCGGGGCTGGCAGTTTGCAGTTTACGAGGGAACTGGTACGGGACATTTTGACGTTTCCGGCTTTTCAGGACGCCACCATCGCATTGGTGGATATCAATGAAGACAACCTGGCCCTGGTCAAAAAGGCGATCGATCACATCGTAACCGCAGGCAAGTATCCTGCCAAAGTCATCGCAACGACCGACCGCAAAACCGTGCTGGAAGGAGCGGACGGCGTTCTGACCACCATACGAATGGCCGATGATGACAGACCTCTGAAAGCGGAGATTCTGATTCCTGCCAAATATGGAGTACACACCTGCGTGGGAGATACCCGCGGTCCCTATGCGGTCATGCGTTATCTGCGCACCATCCCTGCCATCATGGACATTGTTCGGGATATCGAAAAATACTGTCCAAAAGCAATCTATCTCAACTACACGAATCCGATGGCAATGCTTTGCCGCACCGTACAGGGCTTGAGTTCGATCACAGCTTCAGGATTGTGCCACAGCGTACAAAAAACGGTCACGCAGCTGGCCGGATGGATCGGTGCCCCCGAAGAAGAAATCACATATCTTTGTGCAGGAATCAACCACCAGGCGCATTACTTGAAATTTGACTGGAACGGGGAAGACGCAAATCCACTGATTCGTCAGGCGATTCTCACCAGACCCGAGATCTACAATGAGGAAATCGTGCGCAATGAAATGTTTCTGGCGCTCGGTTACTACGTCACCGAATCCTCGGGACACAACAGCGAGTACAACTGGTGGTTCCGAAAACGTCCCGAACTGATCGAGCAGTACTGCCATCCCGGCACCGGTTGGAACCCCGGCTTTTCTCAAACCGAAGAAAATATCAATAACAGGACATCTCGATATACACCTGAAGGTCGCAAGCGGGAGTTTGACAAATGGATGGCAGAGCCGCTTGATCTGGATCGCGGGTTGGAGTATGCGGCCTATATCTTTAACGCGTGTTTCGGAGACGGCACCCTCTTTGAATTCAATGGAAACGTCCGCAATTTTAACCTGATCGACAATCTCCCCTATGGCTGCTGTGTTGAGATTCCCGTGGAAGCCTCCAGAGCAGGGCTGCGGTCCATCCGGGTCGGCGCGTTGCCGCCACAGCTTTCCGCACTGAATACCATCAACGCACAGTGTGAAGAGATGGCGGTCGAGGCCTATCTGACCGGTGATCCTGAGAAAATATATTTTGCCAATTGTTTTGATCCGTTGACGGCATCCGTTCTTTCTCTCCAGGAGATACGGTCCATGACCCGCGAAATGATCGCGGCGATGATGGATTGGCTGCCGATAAAGCACAATATATAGACAAAAAAGGAGAGCCGTCGATATGAAGGACAACGGGATTCGAGTGCAGCCGTTCCACTATAAAAATGTCGAGCTCGCCGAAGGTTTCTGGAAGGCGCAGGTGGACGAGGCCATCCGGTTTTATCTGTCCATATCAAACGATTCGCTTCTCTACCGTTTCCGCGAGATCGCGGGATTCGATGCGCCGGGCGTTCCCTTGCAAGGGTGGTACGGCAGCGGACCGTCCGCAAATCTGGGGCAGTTTATAACGGCCTTTGTGAAACTTTATACGGCCACCGGCGACGAAAGGCTCAAAGAAAAAGCCCTGTACCTAAGCGAGGAGTTGTTGCGGTGCTGGGATACTTCCGACAGGCTGCTGGAGAACTCCCCGTATTCCTTTGAAAAATGGCTTGCAATGCTGATGGATTTGCACGAGTACGCAGGATTTTCCAAGGATCGGATCGCCAGCTATATGGATCAGCTCCTTGCGCAAGCTGAAAAGAAGATGAACAGGAATATACTGCGCGACGGCATTCAGAATGAGAACCTGACAGACAACAGAATGGGCGAATGGTACACGATGAGCGAGCAGCTCTATCGTGCTTATCAACTCACGGGCAATGAGCGCTACAAGCGCTTTGCTGAAGAATGGGAATATCCGTTTTACTGGGATAAATTCTTGACCGGGGAGCCGCAGTATTTCGGTGGCAGACATGCGTACAGCCACGTCAACACCTTCAGCAGCGCCGCCCGCGCCTACCTTGTCAAGCGTGACAATCGTTACCTCGATATCATGAAAGGCGCGTACGACGAGCTGATGGCCCATCATACCTATGCGACCGGGGGTTACGGGCCTTCCGAGACGCTCTTTGTCGACAATCCGGGTTATCTGGGCAATTCGCTGGAGTCGCTGTTTGTGTCGGAACACGAGAAGAACATCGAAGAGTTGATGTTTCATGCGTTTGACGGCACGAAAAAAATCAGGGACGATGCGATGGCGCAGTGCGAAGTTTCCTGCTGTACATGGGCTGTGTTCAAAATGTGCAGCTATCTGCTCCAGTTCACCGGGGAAGCCCGCTTTGCAGACTGGGCTGAAAGGATGCTGATCAATTCAGTCGGTGCGTTGCCACCCGTCAAGCCCGGTGGGCATATCCTCTATTATGAAAGCTATTACCAGAATGGCGGGTACAAGAGCGTCTATGATCGGCGCATCTGGCCTCATTCAGGCGTAACCTTTGCCTGGGTTTGCTGTACGGGGACTTTTCCGCAGGATCTGGCCGAGTACTACAACATGCTCTATTACCATGACGCCGAAAGCCTGATGGTGACCCAATATCTGCCAAGCAAGGTCGAATGGCAGAAGGAGGGTGCAAAGATCACGGTCACGAATTTCTCGGAATATCCGTTTGAGGAACGGGTCAAATTCTCGGTGCATACGGATAATCCCGTGAGGTTTTCACTCAAACTGCGTGTGCCTTCATGGCTGAAGCGCCCGGCTTCGATCCTGATCAATGGGGCCCATACGGACATACAAGCGAAACCGAATGAATGGGCTGTCATCGAAAGGGACTGGGCGGACGGCGATATCGTTACCATGGAGTTGCCGTTTGACTTGTATTTCAGACCGGTCGATGCCGAGCACCCGCATCTGATGGCGCTGCTGTGCGGCCCCATCGTGCTTGTTACCGATGAAATCGTGCGCTTAACAGGCGACTGGCTGCATCCGGAAGAGTGGATCAAACCAGTCGAGGGCAAATGGATGACTTTCATTACTGATAAGGGACATGTGGATCCGTATCAACACCTGACGCGCACCTTCTATCCCTACTTTACCGTTGGTGAGATGGAGTGGTACTTTATGTACAATTTGGTTATACCCAAAGGCCAGGGATAAACAGCGACGGAATAGTACCGACCTGCTTATATTGCAGAAAAATCAAGGAGCAGTTTTTTAGTCAACATCTCCATTTCATGCTACAACACGTCGCATAAACGACTACAATAGAGTTGTCAACTTAAGAGTGGGACGGCTCTGTTATGGAATATATGTCGGCTCTGGAGGCTTCCGAAAAGTGGGGTGTTTCCTTAAGACAGGTCCAGCGGCTGTTGTCGGAGGGCCGGATTTCCCGAGCGAAGAAGTACGGCAAATCCTGGATGATTCCGCTGGGAACAGAGAAACCCGGGGATCCACGAAGAGACAAGATTCATCTGACCAGTCTGCTGTCGGACGAACTGGCGAATATCATCGCCGCGAGTACAGATCCGATGCCGTGCGATCATCCCGACGAGATCCTGGAGAAGGGTAAGGAGAGGAGGCTGCAGCTTCAGTACGAAGCGGAACTGGCGTATCTGCGGGGTGACTATGAAACAACGATGAGCTGTTTTCGCGAGACCGAAGGGGATGACGCCGCCCGGTTGCGCGCCTGTCCGATTGCGATCGCCGCGGCGATCAGCCTGGGGGACTATAAGACCTATACGGAAATCGAATCTTTTCTAAAAAAGTGGGTAAATCCACTTGAAGACAGACAAGTATCCATTTTTGCAGAACTGGCGCTGGCCACGGCGGCTGTAAGCGTGACTGCGCCTGAAATGGCCCCCGAATGGCTCAAAGAGGGCGATTTGAGCGCCCTTCCGGGACCAGCCAGGCCGGACGCACTCTATCTGCGGGCCAAATATCTCCACTGTGCGGGAAACTTCGAAGGCATGCTGTCTGTGGCTCAAACCGCTCTGACACTGAGCGAACCCATGCATGGCTTCACATTACCCGACCTCTATCTCAGGGTGACCTGCGCGGTTGCCTGTAACAGATTGGGCAAGAAAGAGGCAGCCAGGCGCTGGCTTCTAGACGCGATGCGTCGCGCTTTGCCACACGGGTTTTATACGCCCTTTGCGGAGATCATCACCGCAATGGATGGCCTGATGGAGGAATGTCTGGAGCAGGTGTTTCCCGGCTATTACGAGGCCGTCATCCGCGAATGGAAACGTACGTGGAAAAACTGGATCACTTTCCACAACCAGTTCACGAAAGACAATATCACGCTGATGCTCACATTGCGCGAATACCAGATTGCCTTGCAGGCGGCACGGCGCATTCCTTACGCGGCCATCGCCGAACAGCATCACATCTCTGTGGGAAGACTGAAAAACATCATGCTGGGGGTCTATGGGAAACTGCTCATTTCCGGTCGGGATGAATTATATAAATATATCCTATAGCTCTCAAAAAAGTGACTTTTTTCGGCTGAAGAGTCACTCCTCAACATCCTAATTTATCCCTATTATAGTGTCAAAAGCCTGTCATAGGGTTTTTTGTTTTGGGGAAGGGAGCGTGAAGGCATGTCCCTTGAGGAAAAACAACCCTATACAATCTGTTGGGCAGGCGGTCGCCAATTCCAGATTTACCTCGAATATGACGAACAACTCAAGGAGAGCTATCCGGCTTATCCCGATTTTGACGCGCATCCTGAATACACCAAAGACGGTCAACCCTTTGCCACGGCAGAGCAGGAGAGTTGCCCGTACGGTATGCCGCGAATGGAGGGCGCACCGCTGCCCTGTGATTGTGGCGGATGCAAATGGTTTTCCCGTGAAAATACGCCTTACGACCCTATAGGCGTTTGTATATGCAGCAAAAGACGGCGCGAGAGTGGCACAAAAAGCGAGGAGGAAAAGAGATGATCATCAATCGGTACCACAAATCACTTTCCCTTTCGCTGGCTTGTTTACTGGTGCTGGGGATGTTGTTTTCCTCCATGCCACTGTCCACACATGCGGCGGATTCAAAAATACAGGCAGGGCTGCCTGAGATCAAGTCCGGTCACAACAATACCCTTGCGAACACCTCGGTCATCGCTTTTGGCGGCAAGCAATGGGCGGTCATCGGCTATAACGGTAGCGGCGCGGCGAGTGCAAGCAATACGATGACCCTGCTGCTGGCGGATAGTCAAAGTTTTGATATGTGCCAATTTAGCAGTGCATCCAACCAGTACAACGGCAGCACACTGCAAGCCACGATCAATGGCGGCGGCGTGCTGGGAAGCATCCCCGCAAAGGAACAGTCGCTGATTGTGGAGCGGACGCTGACCAGCGCGGATGGTGTGGCCGGACCGGATGCCGCCAATCAGAAGCTGTGGCCACTGTCCTATGACGAAGCTGTTTTGGTGGGGACGATGGGGTGGCTCCCGGAGAACGTGCTCTACTACCAGACCAATCAGTATTGGCTCCGGTCTCCGGGCACCAACGTTGGTATGGCGGCGGTGCTCAACAGCAGTGCCAACGGGTACTACATCGACGGGGAAGGCTTCGCCGTCACCAGTACGTTTTACATTCGGCCAGCCCTGGCGTTGAATCTGGTGGACGTCCTTTTCACATCTGCCGCCACAGATGGCAAGCCCGCAAGTGTGGGGAGTTTTCTTTCAATCGCCAAGCCCATCACCGGCGCGGTGAAACTGACGGTGCAGGACAACGAC
>JAAYKS010000486.1 GCA_012522285.1 Clostridiaceae bacterium
CTCGGCGAAATTTGTAATAGCAGCATGGGTGCCGCCGCAACCGCTCTGTATTCGATTCTGGGACGGAAAGTGGTGATCACGACCCCCCAGGTTACGGTGTTGACCTTACAAGATTTGGCCTCCGACCATTTGCGTCCCTACGTGGTGGTGGATGTCGAATACACAGAGGGATTTCTCGGCCGTTCGTTATTCATCCTCCAGGTAGAGGATGTGAAAATCATCACCGACATCATGATGGGCGGGGAAGGTGTCGTGTCCGAAGAGGACTTGAGTGAGCTGCACTTAAGTGCCATCGGGGAAGCGATGAATCAGATGATGGGCGGTATGGCTACATCGATGGCCGACATGTTCAACCGCGTCGTCAATATTTCTCCACCTCATACGATGATCATCGAACTGGATGGTCAGGAAATTCACGAACTGATCGGCCACGAATCACCCGAACTGATCCGTATCAGTTTCAGTATGGAAATAGAAGGTCTGATGCACAGCAGCATCATGCAGCTGATGCCGTTGCGCTTCGGCAAGCAGTTGGTCTCGGGCGTGATCGGTGACCCCGAACCGGCGGCACCTGCATCTTCTTCTCCTATGCCGTTCCAGGTGGTCACTGCCGAGCCCGTCGCGCATGATGCCTCGACAACCCCAGCCTCGTCGCCTGTCAAACAATCATCCGATCCCGTATGGCAGCCTCCTGTTCATTCGAGCGAAACCATGCCATCTGCGCAGGTCGATGCCAGGCCTGTACAACTGCCCAATTTTGACGCTCCCGTGTCATCCAGATCAGATCCCGGCGAGTTCGGACTGGGGCTCATTATGGACGTTGCTTTGAAGGTCTCCGTAGAACTGGGGCAATGCAAAAAGACCATCCGGGAAATACTCGACTTGAATACAGGTTCTATCTTAACGCTGGATAAACCGGCAGGTGAACCGGTCGACATCGTTGTACACGGCAAGCCGGTAGCAAAAGGTGAAGTCATTGTCATCGACGACAATTACGGGATCCGTATTACTGAAATTCTGACTCCACCCCAGCACGTGCTGTCCGGAAACGGGAGGTGATCGTATAAACGATGTTTTACAGGTCATCCTGTATCTGGCGGTCACAGTGGGTGTATTCTTTCTTGCCTGGATTGCAGCACGGCTGTTGTCGGGTCGACTCGGCCGATCTGGATCCAGAAACCAGCGTCTGCAGGTGACGGAGCGCGTGATGGTTGGAAAGGATCGTCAGATCGCCGTGGTTCGCGCGGGATCCCGGTTTTTTCTCGTCGGCATCACGGGTCAGTCCGTCCAGATTGGTCCCGCGCTGGATCCGGAAGATTTCTCGCCGGCCGTGGAAAACGGGTTGCCGGAAGACGACGCTGCACATCCGATCCGCTCCGATGGTCCGGCTTCCTTTGCTGATTTGCTGAGGCAAGCAGGGATTCCATTGCCGGGCAAGGGGAAGGATCGGAATTTATGAGAGTTGCCGTGAAAACAACGATCGCGTCGCTGGTGGCGGGATTGGCGATTGCCGCAGGAAGAACCGGGGTGAACGCCACGGGATTGGAATTGCCGACAGAGCGTGGGGATGGCCTCGAATTGATCCTGCTCCTCACGGTACTGGCACTTGCACCTTCCATATTGATATTGATGACAGGATTTACCCGGATCGTGATCGTTCTTTCATTCGTCCGCAACGCCGTCGGACTACAACAGACACCCCCGAACCAGGTCATCATCGGATTGGCGTTGCTGCTTACTTTTTTCTTTATGGCACCGGTCGTCGATCAGATCGGGGATAACGCATACAAACCCTATGTTGAGGGAACGATCACGCAGGAAGAAGCTTTAGAAGCGGCGATGGATCCGCTGAGGGATTTCATGTTCCGGCAAACATATAAAAAGGATATGGAATTGTTTATGGGGATGGCCGGCATCCAGTCAGTAGAGACGGTGGAGGATATTCCTACACGTGCCCTGATTCCCGCATTCGTCACCAGCGAACTCAAGAGGGCGGTACAGATCGGGTTTTTCATCTTTGTTCCCTTTCTGGTGATTGACATGATCGTCGCCAGCACCCTCATGTCGATGGGTATGATGATGCTTCCGCCAACCGTGATTTCGCTGCCGTTCAAGATACTCCTCTTCGTTCTGGTGGACGGATGGGGAATGACCATCAAA
>JAAYKS010000487.1 GCA_012522285.1 Clostridiaceae bacterium
CAAGCAGCGGGAGCCGCATGCATCCGAATCCAAGCGCGGAAACCTCTATGTCGAATTTGCCGAATTTCCTGTACTGCATTCATTTCCTCCTTTAGTGTTGGGCTGACTCATTTGTCATGCATAACCCATATTTTACCATGAAGTGGGAGGGGGCTGCCTTCGCCTCCTCTCTTATTCGCCGGAGGAGAAGCACAAAGAGACGGCAGAAGGCTGGCTTACAAGGCGAATGAACGAGCCTTATATTTTGCGTTCTTGCTTGATCTGGAATGCCGGATGCGTCACATACTCCACATAGGAAATGTCGCCTGAACACCTGAGATAGGCTTCGAAACGGGTGCGATAGGACAGGGATTGTATCCGCTCCAATGCCTGCTCTTTGGGGACCCATGCACTCCCGGCGGTCTCGGCCGATCCGCGCAGTGTCCCGCCTCTGGCGCGGCAGAGAAAATCAAGCATGAGTTTGGTCGGCACGAGGTCGTATCCGTGGTATCCGGGATGACTCCCGGTATTGGAGTAAATGCCGACCAGCCGAACCACTTCTGTCTCGATGCCGCTTTCCTCCCGAATCTCCCGCGTCAGGGCGTCGGGCAGGTTTTCACCGGTTTCCACCTGGCCACCGGGAAACTCCCATCCGCGACGGCGGTTTTCGACCAGCAGCACATTCCCCAGACCGTCCTCAACAAAACCCGCCACCGCGACGATGTGAGTCGGAAAGGCTTTCACGCTTCTGCCCTCTCATTGTCCAAAAACAAGGCCATGGCGTAGGCGTTCCGATAGGAACCGTCGCCCAGCCGCGACGTCTTGCGCAGCGTCCCTTCGGTCACGAATCCGAGACTCCCGTAGAGAGATAGGGCACGCTGGTTCTCAGTGTCGACCGTGAGCTCGATTTTGACAAGCCCGCGCTCGCGGCACCATCCGATCAACGCCTCCATCAATTTGCGACCGATGCCCATGGACCAGTACGCACGCTGAACCGCGATACCAAACCGGGCTTTATGTCGCTCCCGGAGATGCGAATCGATCGAGGCGGCACAGGTAGCGATGATCCTGCCCTCCGTTTCAGCGACGAGATAGAGACCGAGTTCTGTGTCCCGCGCTTTTTGGAGATAGGCGGCCTCTTCCTCCATCGTCATAGCGAACTCTCCGGGTTCACGCGAGAGAAACACACTCTCGGTGTCGACCTGGCGGACGTGCGCAATCACCCGTTCCGCGTCTTCGGGTTCGGCGCTCCGGATGACAAAGGTGTAATTACCGAGGGTGCAGGTGTCGTGGTATCGAGCCATAAGACGTCCCCTTTTTTCCTGTGGTGCGCGCGAAACCGGAGCATGCGCGGCACGGCTTCAATCGAACAGCTGACTGAGGCACTTGCGCGTCTGGATGATATCGATTGCCTGGGCAAAGAGGCCGGACACGCTAACCACTGTCAATTTGAGATGCCGGAACGCGGACGTATTTTCCACGGTGTCCGTGGTGACCAGCCGCTCGATCGGGCTCGCGTCCAGACAGGCCAGCCCGGACTCTCCCAGTAGGGGGTGCGTGACACAGGCGATGATGCGTTTGGCTCCGTGTTCCCGCAGCGCGCGGGCGGTGTCGACCAGGGTGCCGCAGGAGATGGTGAAATCGTCGACGATCAACGCGTTTTTCCCGCGGACATCTCCGATGATCTCGAGGACCTGTGCGTTTTCATCATGTGAAGCCCGGGTCTTGTCGCCGATTGCGACAGAGGTGCCCAACAGGTCTGCATAGTTGCGGGCGTTTTTGGCAAAACCGACATCCGGCGATACTACAACCAGGTTGTCGAAGCCCAGTGTCTGGATGTGTCCGCACAGGGTCTTCATCCCGTACAGATGGTCGACCGGCTTTTTGAAAAACCCTTGGATTTGAGGGCTGTGGAGATCCATCGTGATGATCCGGTCGACGCCTGCGGTCTCGAGGCAGTCCGCACATACCCGTGCGCGGATCGATACCCGGGGTTCGTCTTTCTTATCGCCTTTCGCATAACTGAAAAACGGAAGGATCGCCGTCACGGATCCCGCGCTGGCCCGTTTGAACGCGTCGATCCAGAACAACAGCTCCATGAATTCGTTGTTCGGGTCGAGTCCGATGCTCTGGATAATGTAGACGTCTTTATCCCGCACCTTTTCTTCGACTTTGACAAAGGTGTTGCCTTCGGAGAACCGCTTGGCGAATGATCGCCCGATCTCCACCCCCAGATAGGCGCAGATACGTTCCGCGAACGCCACACTCGTCGTACCCGCAAAAATGCGGATTCCCATTTCGCCAGATGCCATGAATGCAAACCCTCCCGTCAACCGCCCAACCGGTCGTATAATTGGTACATCTTCTGTTCGCCGTTTTCCAGATAATAGTAGTGTTGAATGTAAAATCCGAGCAGAACCATCAGAACAAGAAACAGTGTCCAAACCCACACGCCGGACTGGAGCAGACCGCACAGC
>JAAYKS010000488.1 GCA_012522285.1 Clostridiaceae bacterium
CCCGACTTCCGCTCCCGGATATTGTCAGCCTGGGTGTATTCCAACCGGAGCCGAAGACGGAATATCTGCTGTTTCTCCGGTCGGACGGGACCCATTTTTATCCGGCAGCCGGTGAGGGTGAGCTGAGTGTCATATCCGAGCAGGATCACGTGCGGTGGCAAGCTGCACTGGCACTGCTGGAGGCAGCAGACTGACAGCCGGGCAGATGCCTTCGGAAGCCATTCTGGCGTATAATCCAGGAAAACCTGCCGACAGGAGGCCCAGGCCATGCCGTATCCCGACCCCCGGATCACCCTCGCCGAACCTGGCGACGCCCGTGAGATCTATGCACTCCAGATGGCCGCCTATGCGACCGAGACGCTGCTGTACGACGATCCCATCCCCCCGGTTGTCCAAACCTGGGAATCGGCGTTGGAGGACTTTGCCGGCTGGCACGTGCTCAAACTGGAGGTGGAGGGACGGATTGCGGGATCGGTGCGCGGACGCATGGAGCGTGGCGCATGCCAGATTGGAAAACT
This sequence comes from Clostridiaceae bacterium, assembly GCA_012522285.1. Lineage (GTDB taxonomy): Bacteria > Bacillota > Clostridia > Saccharofermentanales > UBA5734 > JAAYKS01. The sequence goes on from JAAYKS010000488.1 coordinate 519, forward strand.
GATGGTACATCCCGACTTCCGCGGGAGAGGGTTAGGGTCGGCGCTACTGGACGCGATCGAGTCGGCATTTCCAGATGTGCCCTACGAGCTCTTTACCGGCGACCGAAGTCGGTTCAACATCGACATGTATCTCCGGCACGGTTACCGGATTGTCCGGACCGACCCGGCCGCAGGATTGGTCTATTTTCGCAAAGACGGACATACCGGAGCTCAATCCCGCTGCTAGGCTGTCCTTGAATACAGGAGCAGAGGAGCGTCGGCCGGGTCGGCGGTAGCAAGGCGGGGGATCCGGACAGGATGGACTATCTACACGTCATCCAGGACAGCATCGACCAGATCGAAGAAGGACTGCGGGAAGACATCCGTGTGGAGCAGCTGGCTTCCCGGGCCGGTTTTTCGACCTATCACTACTACCGGATTTTCGAAGCCTACGCCGGGATGCCCGTGATGGAATACGTCCGCCGTCGCCGGATGGCCCATGCGGCCTATACGATGCGGTACACCCCCCGGATTCTTGACGTCGCTCTGGCATTCGGTTTTGAGTCCCACTCCAGTTTCACGAAAGCGTTTCGCAGATGTATGGGTTCACCGCCCGAGCGGTACCGGTTGCGCGCTCCGGCGGCACCACCCCGGCGGATCGTTCTGGAAGACCTCGCACGATACATTCCGATAGGAGGGATCATCATGGAGCCCAGAATCGTAGCACGTCCGTCCGCCTGGATCGCAGGTCTTTCCATCCGCACCACTTCGATGGACAGCCAGAATCACCGGGAGATTCCGGACTTTTGGATGAAGTGTATGCAGGACGGCAGCATGGAAAAGCTGCATGCCTTGCCGGGGATCGTCTCCCACAACGAGTTCGGGGTGTGTGTCAATCCAGACATGGACACCGGCGCGTTCGACTATGTCATCGGCGTCGAGGTCGCGGATCCCGACGCGGTGCCGGAGGGGTTTTACCTGTATGAGATGACCGGTTGTACGTATGCGGTCTTCACAACGCCTCCCGCGGAGCCGGACGTGTTTGCCGATACGATCCAGGGCACCTGGAAGTTTCTCTACGCGGATTGGTTCCCCCGGTCCGGGTATGAGTTTGCGGAAGGGTACCCGGACTTCGAGTTGTACGACGAGAAATCGGGACGCGAGACCGGACAGCAGTGCGAGATCTGGATTCCGGTCGTAAAAAAGGCGTAGGGTCCGGAGCCTTGCATTTGTCCGCCCTCTTCCGCACAATCGGGAGGTGAACAACCCGGTGCTCGATACCACCGGGGACCGGGAGGGACAATGATGGAAGGTCACATGCTGGAAGCGAAGGATTTCGCACGCATCCGGAACTGGATGCTCCGCAATGCTCGACCGCTGGAGCTCGCGCGCTGGCGCTTCTTGTTTGAAAAAGGCACGCGGGAGGATGTGCAGGAGGCGCTGGCTGCATACCAGAATCCGGACGGGGGATTCGGGCATGCGCTCGAGGCGGATGCCTGGAATCCAGCTTCTTCGCCACTTCAGACCTGGACCGCCTGTACCATTCTTGCGGAAGTCAGAGCATCGACGGATGCACCGGTGGTCCAGTCCGCACTCCGATATCTGGAGCAAACCCCCGACTTTGTCGACGGGATCTGGCGCTCGACCGTCCCGTCGAACAACCAACATCCACACGCGCCTTGGTGGCATTACAACGACGACTGTTCGTCCCGCGCGGAATGGGGTTACAACCCCTCTGCGGCACTGGCGGGCTATATCCTGATGTGGAGCCCGGAGGATCGGCCGGTGTTCCGCCAGGCAGTCGAGGTCGCGCACGACGCGATCGCCGATGCCAGGCAAAAAGGGGTCAGCGGCATCCGCCATCTGACACATTGCCAGCGTACCCTGCTCCGGGGGATTGAAGAGCTACCCCTCCTCACGCGGGAGCGGGTGTTCCCGGGATGGGAAATTTTTGGAGATCTGGTTCGCCAAAACACGACGGCCTCCATCGACCGCGACCCCAGTCGCTGGTTTGTCTCATATGCCACGCTCCCGACCGACTTGATCGAGTCGCCTTCCGACCCGCAGTTTGAGGACGAGCGGGAGGGGATCGAAGCTGCTCTGGACGGCTTCCTGTCCTGCCGGAACGAGGCGGGGGTTTGGGACATCAGCTGGACCTGGGATCTATACCCGGAGGCGTTTGCGGTCAGCCGGCACTGGTGGCAGGGGGTCATGGCACTGGAACGCGTGAAATTGCTCCATACTTTCGGTCGGATCGAAGGGGAAATACAAGACAAAGCACCTGTGAGATCCGGAAGGTGAGCGAGGCGCGCCAGCCCCCTTTTCCCCCTGTGGCCGGACCCCTGCTGGATTGGTACGACCGGAACAAGCGTGCGATGCCCTGGCGCGACCGACCGGACCCCTATCGGGTCTGGGTCTCCGAGATTATGCTGCAGCAGACGCGCGTCGAAGCCGTCATTCCCTATTTTGAACGGTTCCTCGCGGCTTTCCCCGATGTAGTGGCCTTGTCGGCAGCTCCGCTCGAGCAAGTGCTCAAGCGTTGGGAAGGGCTGGGATACTACAGCCGCGCGCGCCATCTTCATCAGGCTGCCCGCATGGTGGTGGATCTCTACGGCGGACAATTGCCGGACGATCCGGCAGCACTCCTGCAACTGCCCGGCATCGGACCCTACACCGCAGGCGCGATCTTGTCGATCGCATTTGGCCGGCCGGAACCCGCAGTGGACGGCAATGTGCTCCGAGTATCTACCAGACTGGTGGCCTACGCCAGGGAGATTGGCAACACGGGTTTTGCCAAACAGGTGGCGGACAAAATCCGGTTACAGATCCCTGCCGACCGGCCGGGGGACTTTACCCAGGCTCTGATGGAACTGGGTGCCTGTATCTGTCTGCCTGGCGGGGCCGCACGCTGCGTGAC
>JAAYKS010000489.1 GCA_012522285.1 Clostridiaceae bacterium
CTTCTGTCGCCCGCGACAACCGTTTGTCTCGCCTCGTCGATCGAGCGAACCGCCAGGAGTTCTCCTGTGTCCAGCAAACGCACCGACTGCTCCGCGACGGTGACCGTATAGGGGACCGGTTCGGTGTCTTCCTGCTCTGCCCCGCGCTGTACCCGAACATAGTAGGATCGGTCGTTCTCGCCGCGGTAACGGAGAGCCTCGTGGGTCTCCCCGCGATTGTCGCAAGCCAACAAAAGCCCGCTCTCGATGTTGTACAGTTGGACCGCGATGTCTCCGCCGGGATCGTTAGCGTTGAACTACACGTCCCGGGTGGAAGGTGTCAGGTAGTACCACTGTTCATGCCCTACCAGGCGGGTTTCGTGGACAGCCCCGTCCTCGAGCGCCTGTGTGCGCGGCACCGTAAACATCCCCTTCTCCACAATGCGTCCCCGGCCGTCGGAACTGCGAAGCAGAACGACAACCTCGTGCATCCCCGGAGATTCGTTGCGCGTGTCCCACACGCCCTGGAAGGTCTGGTCGGCCGCACCGATTTGAGCGCCCGAGTGCAAATGACCGTCGACATACAACATGACGCGCGCTTGTACATCTTCCAAGCGGCACTGGCCTTCGGCGATTGCGGTCCCGATCGTCACCCGGTCGATCCGGGGAAAACTCGCAGTCACCGCAAAGGAACGCACCGAACCTTCCGGTGCTCCGATCGCGGGAATGTCCGGCGCACTCTTTAAAAAAGTCACCCGGCTGCCGCCCTTGGAGAAAAATACGTCCGCGCGGTCCAACCAGTCGCGGGAGGGTTCCTCCCCAAACAGCACATAGTGGAGATCGCGCGCGTACGCGCGGTCATTGCGGTTGGAAACCAGATACCGGGTTCCGGTAAACACGCGGAACAGAAAGTCGTCCGGTGCGATCGCGCCGGTCTCCAGCTCGCGACGCCAGCGTTCCGCGCCTTCACCCGCCGGGCCGCCGACACCCTCGGAGCGTGCGACCACTGTCCGGAGTTGGTCGCCGGTCCACACCTCGGCCGCTGCCAGACGCGCTTTTTGGTCTCCGGCAACCTGCCGGTGCACCCATATGCACGCCACAACCAGCACCACGATCCCGATCACGACGGCCAGCCGTATCCAGGCGGCATCGGGACGGGCGCGCCGCAGCCCCGCAGGGCGGACCTGCTGGGTTCCGACGGGAAGAGGTGGCTGGGGCCGGGCAGGGCGCATGAAAACCTCCTGTTGACGGCGGTTGTTCTCGACGTTACTTCAATTGATCCAAGGTCAGCGAATATGCCGGTATAAATTGATCCACAAACCATGCGACCTCCGGCAGATCGAGCGCGTCGATCGAGGCTCGGATGGTTTTTTGGGCTTCCTGGAATTCACGGTTGCCCGCTTTTTCTTCTTCGAGGCATTTGACGTAGGCCGCGATCCGGTCGGCGGCCTTGACGAGTTTCATTATCTCTAGCACCACAGGATCCGAACGATCCGGAGTCAGCAGCGCCCGATAGGTCGCGCGCATGTCTTCCGGCAACATCCCGAGCAGCGTGTCGGCGGCGACTTTTTCGACCTGTCCGTATGCGTTGCGGATCGACTCATTGTGATACTTGACCGGTGTGGGCAGATCCCCGGTCAGGATCTCGGTCGCGTCGTGGTACACCGCATACGCGACCACGCGGTCGGGGTTGACATCGGGGGTCCGCTCCGGGAACCGCTGGCGCCGGATGACAGCGAGCGCGTGCGCGATCATGGCCACCTCGAGGCTGTGCTCCTGGATGTTTTCAGACTGGGTGTTGCGCATCAGCCCCCACCGGTTGATGTAGCGCATCCGTTGCATCATCGCAAAAAAACTGCCGTTCACGCGTTATGGTCTCCCATCGCTCGAATTGCGGTCACAAAAACCGCCCACTCCCGGTCACCCGCAGCCTCTTTGA
>JAAYKS010000490.1 GCA_012522285.1 Clostridiaceae bacterium
ATTTTGCACCACGGCGACGGGCGAACGAGAGCCCACCGAAACCGCCGACCACGGCCAAGTAGAATCCGAGATCGTACCACCAGCCCGTATTCAAGACTTCATAAACCCGGATGTTATGTTTGAAAATCCCGATGATCAGAGAAACCGGCGCGACCCAGCCGTGCCAGATACCCCACAGGAATCCGGCGGGGTTTCCAGTGGAGGCTTTGCCGTCTCCGGGGATGCATCCGGAGGTCAACAGTACCAGCGGGAGCAGGACGAGCAACAGCAGGAGGATGCGATAGGTCTTGGATCGTGTGTTCATAGGGACTCCTTTCCGGCAAAAGCCATCACATGGCGGCCCAGGATGCGGGCCTGTTCCAAACGGTTCGGCTGGTCTGCAATATCGCCGGGACGGTCCGCTACGGCGGAAACGCCGTTCAGTTCGCCCGGGACGCATACGGCTCCGGCAGACAGAAAAAAGTTGTGGATGATGGTCAAGGCGATGGACTGGCCACCCCCGCTGCCCCGGCCGACCGCAATCGCGCCGCCCGGCTTGCCGCGGAGGGGATGTTCGTCGCGGAGCGCGTAACTCCGGTCGAACAGCGCCTTCAACTGCGCCGTCACATTGCGCCAGTAAACCGGGGTGGCGACAAGGATCGCGTCACACGTTCGCATGGCCCGATAGACCGCCTCCATCCCGTCGGATGGAAGATGGCAGCCCGATCCGTCCCGGCAGGCGTCACAGCCGGTGCAGGGGTGGATTTCGCTTTGTGACAGTACAACCCGATCCACAGACCAGCCTGCCACGCGAAAGGGCTCGAGCGCGGCATCCAGCAGTACCTCTGTATTCCCGCCCGGGCGGGGCGTACCTGATATTCCCAGAACCCGCATCTTTTGACCTCCTTTGCAGAACTCGCCTCCCCCGCAAGAAAAGTAACGGAGACTAGATGAAAACAGTGTACGACAAACCGCGACAAAAAACCTGCCCGGGTCCGATGGGGCCCAGGCAGGCGCAGGATGGAATGATCTGGACGATTGTGCGATCGTCTACTTGCGGACGTCCATCTCGATGCGGCCGTCCTTGATTTCGAGGATGCGGTCGGCCTTTTCCGCGACCCTGCGGTCATGTGTGATCACGATCAGGGTGGTGCCGAGTGTTTTGTTGATCTCCCGCATGAGCCCGTAGACGGTTTCGGTCGTGTTGGAGTCGAGGTTGCCGGTCGGCTCGTCCGCTAGGAGCAGTTTGGGGCTGTTGATCAGCGCGCGGGCGATCGCGGTCCGCTGCTGCTGCCCGCCGGAGATCTCGGTCGCCTTGTTGTCCGCGACCCGTGTGAGCTCGACGGTTTCCAGCAGCTCGTAGGCACGTTCGCGGATCTCGGGGGACACGGTGCCGTGTGCGATCCGGTAGGGCATCAGCACGTTTTCGATCACCGTGAATTCGGGCAGCAGATAGTGGAACTGGAACACGAACCCGATCGTGCGGTTGCGCAGCACGGCGAGTTGTTTGCGGGTCATCTGTGTGGTCTCCACCCCGTCGATCGTGACCTTTCCGGTGCTGGGCTGATCGAGGGTGCCCATGATGTTCATGAGGGTCGATTTGCCGCTCCCGGACTGCCCGATGATCGAGTTGAACGAACCTGCCTCGATCGCGAGATCGATGCCGAACAGTACCTGCGTGCGGATTTTGTCGCCGTAGAATTTTTCGATGTTCTGGAGTGTCATGATATCAGCCATTGCGGATCACCTCGATCGGATTGAGCCGGGAGGAAGCCCGGGCCGGGACCAACGCCGCGATGGTCGCCGCCAACAGGGCGGTCACGACCGAGATCGCGATAAAACCGTAGTCCAGCGAAAAGGGTACCAGCGCGGTTCCGTCCGGATTCTGGACGAATTTCGAGAAAGCGTAGGTGAACAGGACTCCCAGTACGGTTCCCGCAGCCGCCCCGATCGCGCCTAGAAGGATCCCCTGATACAGGAAGATGCGGCTGGCGTCGCGGTCCTGGATGCCCATCGCTTTGAGGATGCCGAGCTGGCGGGATTTTTGGACCGCCGAGACCGCGAGCACCGCCCCGATCCCGAGGCCGACCGCAAGCAGCACGAAGACCTGGATCATATAGCTCGATGCGGATTGGCCGGACAGCCCGCTCAGGAGGGACTCGTTTTCGGCCTTCCAGTCCGA
>JAAYKS010000491.1 GCA_012522285.1 Clostridiaceae bacterium
CTGGCGATCGCCTTTATCCGGGAACTGCTTGGATTTGGAACCCTGTTCGGGCGTTCGGTCAATTTCGTCGGATTTGAGACCTGGACAATCATGGTGATGCCCCCTGCCGCGTTTTTCATTATCGGGACGATGATCTGGATTGCGTCCAACCGGATCAACGCCAAACGGGACAAGAAGAAAAACTCCTGACCAGTGAGGTTGTAAAGTTATGCCAAACGCACCTGCGATCCACCCGATGATTCTCTTTTTCGCCTCGATCCTGACCAGCAACATGATCCTGACGAATTTCCTGGGGATGTGCTCGTATATCTCCGTCTCCACGGAATTCAAGACGGCGTCCGGTCTGGGCAAGGCCGTGACCATGGTCATGATCCTGACCACGGCGCTCAACTACGTCGCCTACCGGAGCTTTATTGTCCCGCTGCATCTGGAGTATCTGCAGTACATCATTTTTATCCTGGTCATCGCCGCCACCGTGCAGATTCTCGAACTGGCCATGGATCGGTTTTTACCGGACCTGCACATCAAGTTGGGAATCTTCCTGCCGCTGATCACCGTAAACTGCGCCATCCTGGGGATCACCCTCTTCATGGTCATCCGCCACTACTCGTTTATTCAGACGATGTTCTTTGCACTCGGGAGCGGTCTGGGCTGGTGGCTCGCAATCAGCGCCCTGGCTGCGATCCGGGAGAAAATGGCCAAAAACAAACTCCCGCGCGGGTTGGACGGACCCGGCATCACCTTTATCATCACGGGTCTGATGGCCCTGGCTTTTGTCGGTTTTTCGGGCATGTTCACCGTTCAGTAGGCGGCATAAGGAGGCACTGGTTTGGATATCGTTTGGGCTGTCATCAGCATCGCACTCGTCTCCACAGGGTTGTCGGTCATCATCATCGTCGCCGATTATTTCCTGAACAACTACGGCGACTGCACCATCGACATCAACAATGGAAGCAAGACCATCGTGGCCAAGGGTGGTTCTTCCCTCCTCTCCACGCTGGCCTCGCACCAGATCTTTATCCCCTCCGCCTGCGGTGGAAAAGCAACCTGCGGACTCTGCAAACTCGTGGTACAGGACGCGTCCGGGCCGTTACTGCCTACGGAGCTTCCCTACCTGACAGCACAGGAAATCCAGGCGGGCATGCGCCTTTCCTGTCAGATCAAAGTCAAAAAAGACCTCCGGATCCTCATCCCGGAAGAATTGTTCTCCGTCCGGGAGTTCACCTCCACCGTCGAACTGCTGGAGCCGCTGACCCATGACATCAAACTTCTGCGGCTCAAGCTGGAGGAACCCGGAGAAATCAGCTTCCGGGCAGGTCAATATGTGCAACTCCATTCCAAACCCTACGGGAAAATCCGCGAAAGCGTGTTCCGGGCATACTCCATCGCCTCCAGCCCGTCCGACACCCAGTATATCGACCTGATCGTCCGGCTGGTGCCGGAAGGCATCTGCACAACATACGTACACACCGCTTTGAAGGTTGGCGACCCGGTGAGAATCAACGGTCCTTTCGGGGATTTCTATCTGCGGGGCAACAAACACGAGCTGATCATGATCGCCGGCGGCTCCGGCCTGGCACCCATGCGCTCCATCATCCTGGATGTACTGGAAAGACAGCTCGACCATCCCATCCGATTTTTCTTTGGCGCAGTCACCCGCAAAGACTTGTATTACGTCGAGTACTTTACGGAACTGTCCAAACAGCATCCCCAGCTCACCTTTATCCCGGCCTTGTCCGCACCGGGACCTGATGACCAGTGGACGGGAGAAGTGGGCTTGATCACCGAAGTCGTCGCCCGGCATGTCCCGGACGCGAACGACCGGGAAGCCTATCTGTGCGGGAGCCCGGGCATGATCAATGCGTGCTTGAAAGTGCTCAAGGACAAAGGCTTTTCGGATGATCGTATCTTGTACGACAAGTTCTGAGGAGGGGGTCATCGTATGAAGGAAAGCCCGAAACAACGCGATCTGCGATCCAGCCTGGAACCCGGCACATTGTCGGGAGAAGGCTTTCTCGGGACCGACAAGCGCAGCCCGGCCGAGATCATCCAGAAGGACCAGGAAACGGTCGAGAGTCTGGGACTTACGCACGCTGTCATCGCGCGCCGCATGCGGGATCTGACAGAGGCAGGCAAAGCGGGGCTGGGCAGGCCTGTCGTGGTGGACGGTGCCCTGGAAGTGACCGTGGAGGATGCCAGAGGGGCGATCGCCTGCCCATTCAAAGACCGCGCTTTCACGGCCAAGCAGGTCACAGAGGTGGTCCATACTAAAACCGGACAATCCCTCCGCTGGTCGGACCTCAACATCCATCTGATAGAGGCACATGGATTCTACGAGGGAGAAGGAGCGCCCTTCCGGATCGATCCCGCCACCTTGATCCGTCTGATCGAAGTCCCATCGAAAGACCGTCCGCAAGAGACCTAAAGAGACATACCCTCCGCCCTGCCGGCTTCTCCCTACAGCTGACCGCTCCCTCACCCTGAC
>JAAYKS010000492.1 GCA_012522285.1 Clostridiaceae bacterium
GTATCGAACACCGGGTTACTCACTTCCCGATTGTGCGGAAATGGGAGGACAAATGCAAGGTCCCGGAGCCTACCCCTTTTTTACGATCGGGATCCAGATCTCGCACTGTTTGTCGACCGGCTTGCCGGCCAGTTCGGTATAGTACTCGAAGTCCGCACAGTCGGGGGCGAACTCGAAGCCTGATGCCGGGAACCACTCCGAGTAAATGTACTGCCAGGTGCCCTGGATGGTGGCTGAGAACCGATCCGAGGTGGCCGGTGGCGTGGTAAACACCGCATACGTGCAGGACGGAAGCTCATACCGGTAGTATCCTTCCGATACAACAGACGGGTCCGCGATTTCAAGCCCGATAACATAGTCGAACGCACCGGACTCCATGTCTGTGCCGATACACATCCCGAGCTCGTTGTGGGACACAATGCCCGGCAGTCCGTGCAGCCGGTCCAGGGAGCCGTCTTTCATGCAGTCGGCCCAGAAAGCCGGGATCTCCCGGTGGTTCCGTCCATCGATCGACGTGGTACGGATGGAAAGCCCCGCAATGTGTGCGGCGGGTTTTGTAATAATCCTGGGTTCCATGACGATTCCTCCTTCGTGGATGTACCGGGCCATGGTGCGCAGCACAATTCGCTGCGGCGAGGTCGCAACGGCATGGCGTCGGTACTGTTCGGGCGAGATTCCCATACATCGGTGAAAGGCTTTGCTGAAACCTGCGTGCGTTTCGAAGCCGTACTCAACCGCGATGTCGATCAGCCGCGGTCTGTCCGCCATCGCATACGCTGCGTGCGCAAGACGCCTGCGGCGGACGTACTCCATGACGGGCATCCCGACATAGGCTTCAAAGATCCGGTAAAAGTGGAAAGACGAGAAGCCGGCGAGCGACGCCAGCCTGTCGACGCGGATGTCCCCGCGCACCTGCTCCTCGATGTGGTCGAGACTCTCCTGTATAACGGCACGGTAATCCACAGTCCTGGCTGCCTCCCCCGCCGCACCGGATCCCGCCTGGTTCCGGCCGGCAACTCAAGGATACCCGCAGGATTACCCCCCGGCTTGTCCGTCTTTGCGGAAATAGACCAATCCTGCGGCCGGGTCGGTCCGGACGATCCGGTAGCCATGCCGGAGATACATGTCGATGGTGAACCGGCTCCGGTCGCCGGTAAAGAGCTCGTAGGGCACATCTTGAAATGCCGACTCGATCGCGTCCAGCAGCGCCGACCCTAACCCTCTCCCGCGGAAGTAGGGATGCACCATCAGTTTTTCAATCTGGCATGCGCCACGCTCCACGCGTCCGCGCACCGATCCCGCAATCCGCCCATCCAGCTCCAACTTGAGCACGTGCCAGCCGGCAAAGTCCTCCATAGCCGATTCCCAGGTCTGGACGACCGGGGGGATGGGATCGTCGTACAGTAGCGTCTCTGTCGCATAAGCGGCCAGCTGGAGTGCGTAGATCTCGCGGGCGTCACCAGGTTCGGCGAGAGAAATACGGGTATCGGAATACGTCATGGCCTGGGCCTCCTGTCGGAAGGTTTTCCTGGATTATACGATACCCGGAACCCGTTTTGCAGTCAGTCTGACCTCCCCAGCAGGGACAGTGCGGCCTGCCACCTCACGGGATCGCGTTCGGATATGATGCTCAGCTCACCCTCACCGGCCGCCGGATAAAAATGGGTCCCGTCCGACCGGAGAAACAGTAGATATTCCGTCTTCGGCTCCGGTTGGAATACACCCAGGCTGACAATATCCGGGAGCGGAAGTCGGGACTTCCACTTCAGGGGATCCCCGATGCGATCCAGACGGCACCACCAGATGAACCCTTCTACTTTGCTGATACGGGTACGCACCACCAGATCCGACGCGGCGATCAGATCGCCCAGGTCATCCGATTCGTTCAACCGTATGTGCCGGTATGGGAACGGAGGTGGCAACTTCAATCCGGGGGATGCCAACACAGCAGCGGCCGGATCCAGGGCAAACGCTTCGTCTGCCAATTCGGGGAGCCAGCCTTCCAGATATCTTCGTTTCGATCTGTCTTCCACAAGCGATCCGCTCGCGTCTAGCGGAATGCCCAGCCCCAGACTGTTTCCGGGCAGTGTGAGATCGATGGGGGCAAAGGAGTAGACAAATATAAGACACCGATCCGCTCCGTTGATAACGTTCCAGTCATAATCGGGGTCGACCTCGACAGAGGAGTCGTTCAGCTCCTGTATGACGATCGGGCCGCCATCCCATGGGTACCCTTCCTTCAACATGCGATCGACTTGAAAGGTGTGGAGAATAAAGTGATGGCCTTGGATAGACTGGTGGTTCACACTGGCCGTTTCCGTGCCGATGAAAACATAAGTGGCATTCGAGATTCGGTTGTCGAGCGATTGGGATGTCATACTATTGTCCCGGGTGGCCGTCGTCTGGACCGGCTCCCCGCTCCACCCGCTGCAAGCAACGGTTCCTACCATCAGACAGATCCCCAAGGTGAGAAGAACAGCTCTCCACAACCCCATTCCCCTTCGATACATACGATCCCCTTTGTCGTGCCAATTGCACATATTATCAATATTTTGTTCTGAACAACTGTGCAATCTCACTATATCACAACCCAATCGCCGATGTGTCAACAGGAAGCCGCAAGCGAAATGCCAA
>JAAYKS010000493.1 GCA_012522285.1 Clostridiaceae bacterium
AGTGCGTCCGCGAGCAGGCGGACCGCACCGTCTGCGGGCTGGTTGCGGGTCTCGTACAATACGAGGTTGAACGGAGGGGTACAGGCGGCGGTCAGCAGTACACCGCCGTCGTCGTCGAGGACGGCCGCCATCAGCCAGTCGGAGGTGTCGAGACCGCGTTCGTTTTTGATGAACCCGATCGGGAGGTTGTTCTGCACCTCGTTTTCGAGGAGGACCTCCCATACCGCGTCTCGAAATGTCTGCGTGCTGTCATACCTCTTTACTCGCATGCGGATCTCCTCCGTTTTTATGTCTCTGTATTCGTTGGGTCGGGCATTTGCGAGGGTCGGATTTATCGGTCTTTTCGCGCGACCAGATAGTAACGGTGCTCTGTGCCTTCGAGGAACCCCTTGGCCGCGATCTCCTCATCGATTGCCATCAGCGCGGGGAGATGGGTGTCGACCGAAAACCCCGGGAACTCCCACTCGATGATCTTGGCGTAATACACGAACGCACCGGTATCGAAAAAGCGCAGCGGAGGGAAGATCTCTCCTTGCTCAAGGACCGCAAATCCCTCTCTCTCCAATGCCGGGATCACATGGTCCAGGTCGTTTTCGGGAAAGGGCGGGGCGAATTCGGGGAGCAGTCGAGCGACCAGATCCCGTCCGTTCCCGCTTCCCACTTGTTGCGTGATAAACAACCCGCCCGGCTTGAGGACGCGCCGGACCTCCTCGGCCGAGAAGGATTCATGCCGATTGAGGACGAGGTCGAATCGTGCGTCCGGAAAATCCAGATGATCGTCCTCTTCCACGAAACGCACTTCGATCCCGCGAGGTGCGAGGGTTTCGAGACACAACCGGAAGTTTGGCGGGTATCCCTCGGTGACCGCGGTCCGCCGGGGCGGGTGGCCAAGCGACAGCAGGAACTCCCCGCCGCCCGTACCCATGTCCAGCAGATCCAAATCGTCGGTCCGGAACCGCTCGATCACATCCCGGTACTCCCAGGGAAGCGACTCGTTTTCCCATCGGCCCGTCAGCCGTGAAAAGTCCCATCCCCGAAAAGAGGCTTGTTCTTCCTCTTTCCAGCTCCGGACTTTGGCCGACAGGGCATCGGACGATGTGTGTTCCATCCGTTTCGCCTCCTCGATGGTTGTGGTGTTGGTGTTGATTTTAGCACGCGTGGACCCGATCCTGCGCGGGCAGGCGCGCCACAAAAGCGGATCCGTGGTATTCTGTTTCACAAAAAGGGAACCCCTCCAGACGCGGAATCAAAGGAGATTTCAAATGCAGCAGGATATGATCGCGATTCTCGACACCGGATCCACCGACAACGCCAGACTGGCACGCGCCGTGCGCGCTTTGGGCGTCTATAGCGAAATCCACCCGCACGACATCCCTGCCGAGACGCTCTTCGCGTTGCCGGGGCTCAAAGGGGTGATCCTCAACGGCGGTCCCAACCGGATCGTGGACGGCTCCCTCGTGGACGCGGCGGATGCGGTCTATGCCGGCCCGGTGCCTGTGCTGACGATCGACCACGCCGCCCGGCGTCCGGCCGATCTCGACGGGATGCCCGCGGACGACGCGGCATTGGCGGAATCGCTCCGGCCGTTTCTGTTTGACCAGTGCGGTGCGGAAAAGACCTGGGACATGGACACGTTTGTCGCCGACCAGGTCGATCGGATCCGGCGTCAGGTGGGCGACGGCAAGGTGCTGCTCGCGTTGTCCGGCGGGGTGGACTCCTCTGTGGTCGCCGCGCTGCTGATCCGCGCGATCGGTAAGCAACTGCACTGTGTGCACGTGAACCACGGGTTGATGCGCAAAGGGGAGAGCGAACAGGTGCTGGAGGTGTTCCGCGGACAGTTGGACGCCAATCTGGTATTTGTGGACGCTTCCGAGCGCTTCCTTGGCAAACTGACGGGTGTCTCGGACCCCGAGCAAAAACGCAAAATCATCGGCAGCGAGTTCATCCGGGTGTTTGAGGAAGA
>JAAYKS010000494.1 GCA_012522285.1 Clostridiaceae bacterium
AAAGCAGCATCATTACCCACGGGGGCGTACGGTTTCGATTTGTTTTCATGTAATAATCCACTCTCCAAGAATAGTCCAGACCTATGAACGAATCATCAATTCGATATGAATTTTGTATTATATATCTAAGGGAAGGGTGGCACACATTCTCCTTATATCCGCAATCAGGTCACAATCCGTCCAGGGTGTCCGGCCAGGACAGGAGGAATTCCAGCCCGCCGTCGGGTACATTGCGCGCTTCGATGGTTCCTCCGTGGAGTTCCAGCGCGCGGCGGGCAAAATGCAGACCGATCCCCGATCCGTGCTGCTGGTTCGTGTGTGCTTTGACGCGGTAGAACCGCTCAAAGATCCGTTCGAGCTCTTCCGGCGGGAGCCCGTCTCCGTGGTCGCGCACCTGGATGTGACAGATGCCGTTCTCTTTCCAGCCGGACAGTTCGACCGGCGGGCGGGCATAGCGGAACGCATTGTCCAGAAGGTTGGTCATCACCCGTCGGAAGAGGGACTCGTCGACATTCACCCGGTAGGAGGCGGCGCAATCCACGACCACCTGGTCGGGTTCAGGACAATGTTCCGCGGTATCCCGCAGGAGCGTACACAGTTCGATCACCGACAGGCGCAGTTCCATCGGTCCCGACTGCAGACGGGCGGTCTCGATCAAATCGTTGGTCATCTCGATCAGCCGCAGTGACTCGTCCGTGATCATGTCGATGGCCCGCTCGTGCATTTCCGGGGGGAGCCAGCCTTCTTTGAGACCCAATGCGGAGGTGCGGATGTGGGTGAGCGGGGTGCGGATATCGTGCGAGACCGAGGCCAAAAATTCCTGGCGCGCGTTTTCATTCTCGATGACGCGCGTTTTCATGTAGTTGAACGCTCGGGTGAGCGCTCCGATTTCGTCCTGCGCTCGCTCCGGGACATCAGCGACCGACTCGCCCTGCGCGAGCAGGCGGGCCCGTTGGGTCATCTGCCGGAGCGGACGCATAAGCCGGTCGGCTACGAAAAAGACCAGCACGGCGGCGATCAGAACCAGCCCTCCGCTCCCCAGCGAGATCGCGGTGGCCGCGGACGCGACGTCGGTGTACATTTGTCCGGCGGAGGTGTAGATCAGGATGGCGCCGGTTCCGTCCAACAGCGGCGCGGGGCCTCCGTAAAACACATAAGGTGCGTCGTTATTGTCGCGATAGACCAATTCGCGGAACACCGTTTTGTCCTCGGCGATCAACAGCAGATCGCCCTGGATCTCCCGGGTCCGGATACCAAGCCCTTCGGGCACGGCGGTTTCGACCTCGGCGGGGTCGAAGCGCAGCACATAGATTTTGCATTTGCCGACCCGGGACACCAGATCCACGGAGGCATCCAGTTCGGTGTCGGAGATGACGCCCGCGGCGTGCTCGCGGATCAAGCGCGCGGACTCGGCATACACTGCCCGCAGGTCTTCGTATTTCTCATTGACGATCGCGCGGCGGTAGGAAGCATACAACAGTAGTGCCGCCGTCACGATCAGGACGAGACAGACCAGCGAAAAAGCCAGTGCGACCCGCACTGAGATGTGCTTCATTTTTTTCCTTCGAGCCTGTATCCGACCCCAAAGACGGTGCCGATGTAGTTGCTGTATTCCCCTAGCGCCTTGCGGAGCCGCAGGATATGCACGTCAATGGTGCGGGAGTCAACCAGGGTGGAGTATCCCCACACGTTGTTGATGATCTGCTCGCGCGTCAGAACCTG
>JAAYKS010000495.1 GCA_012522285.1 Clostridiaceae bacterium
ACAACATGCCGGCGTTGCGGTATTTGTTCCGAAAACTGTCAAAGCTGCCTTCGGAGATGGTGTTGATAAACTCGTTGACGAAACGTTCACTCTGCACATACACGAGGTTGCAGGAGGGATGGCGCTGACGCACGTGGTTGCCGATGGCGTGCATCAGATGGGTTTTTCCCAATCCGGAACCGCCATAGATAAACAGAGGGTTAAAGTTATTCCCCGCGGTTTTTTCCGCGATCGATACACACGCCGCGTGGGCGAACCGGTTGCCGGACCCGACGACGAAGTTGGCAAAGTTGTAGTTGGGGTTGAGGCCGTTGCCGGAGTTGGTAAAATCTCCGTTGCCGGAGCGGACTTCCGGAACGACAGGGGACTCCTGTCCGGATACGACGATACGCACATCCCGCGCCACCCCGGAAATCTGCTGGGCGGCATTGCGGATCAGAGGAATGTACATCTCGACAAAACCGCGATGAAAATCGTTGGGCGCGGACAGCAGCAAGACACCATCCTTGGTCGGGACCGGCTCCATTGGCAGGATCCAGGTCTTGAGACTGAGGTCGGTCATCTCGTTTTCGAGCAGTGAAACGATGTTGTTCCAAAACAAAGCGGTCTGAGCGCTGTCCATTTGATATCCCCCCGGTTGAACGTGCAACTAATGGTACCAGATGGGGCACGCGATATAAAGACAGCATAGCGCAGGGAAATCACGAGACGCAATGAGACAGGTTCGACAAAGACGACTGACAGAATGGAGATTCGACGGGGGAACAGACTGGCAGAACCGCTGGAAACGCACACTTCCCGGGGTATAGAAGAGCGGGGATGTGACCGATTGGGATTTGTGTGTAAAATAAGAGGACAAAAAAAGAGTATGCCGACAGGGGGGACCATCGGCATACAAGGAGGGGGGGTTATGAAGTAAGGGGTACCTCTTATAGAGGCACCTTTATCGTATCAAACCGGTATGCGATCAGAAAGAGCATTTTTGTCCGAAAATTGCCGACTTTTTACGGCTTTTTCGGGTTATTTGCACAGATCGGGAAAGGGTGGAACCTGTTTTGAAACTGGAAGGCGCGCTATACTGGGAGAACCGCCTGATGGACCGCCGTACGCGTGAAATCAAAGAGGACGGAAAAGCGTTTGTCTATAACCTGGACCGGTGTCTGCTGGAACTGTGCAAAGACATGGATATTCCGATCCCGGTCTGGATGGGAAAAAACACCCGGGAGTTCGCGCGTTGGCGGCAGACCACGTTTACCCGGGAGCAATTTCATGAAAAAACGTCCTTCGACCGGTTCCAGATCCGGTTGTCGGAGTAGAGGAGGTCCGGGAAACATGGATGTACGCAGCGAATACGCAAAACTACGGGAACGGTACACGATCGAAGACCTGGTCGCGATCATGGATTTTCTCCGTTCCCCGGACGGCTGCCCCTGGGATCGCGAGCAGACCCACGCGTCGTTGGCCGGCAACATGCTGGAAGAAGCATATGAAGTGGTCGACGCGATCGGTTCCGGCCGGCCGGAGCGGCTGTGCGACGAGCTGGGCGACGTGATGATGCAGGTCGTGTTCCACGCGGATCTGGCACGGGCGGAAGGGACCTTCGGGTTTGAGGATGTCGTGACCGGCATCTGCCGTAAACTGGTTTCCCGTCACACCCACGTGTTTGGTGCGGACGAGGCGCAGACCGCCTCCGACGTCGTCGACACCTGGGAGCGGAACAAGCGCAAGGAAAAAGGCCTGCGGACCACATCCGCCTCGATGCGGGAAGTGACCCGGTCGCTCCCGGCCCTGACACGCAGTGAAAAGGTGCAGAAAAGGGCCGCGAAGGTCGGATTTGACTGGGCGGAAGCGGCCGGAGCAGCGGACAAAATAGTAGAAGAACTCGCGGAGGTTCGCGAAGTGGCGTGTCAGGCAATACAGGACGTGGATCACGCCCGCCGCCTGGAAGAAGAAATCGGGGATCTGCTGTTTTCGGTCGTCAACTACGCCCGAAAACTGGAAGTCGAGCCGGAACTCGCGCTCGACCGCGCCTGTGAAAAATTCATTCTACGGTTCACCGACATGGAAGCCGCCATCCGTGCCGAAGGCGGAGAACTGGAATCCATGTCGCTCGAAGAGATGGACGTCTGGTGGGAGCGGGTGAAAAGTGCCCGCACTCCCGGTGGGATCCAGTAGAACAACCAAAGGGGATAACGAAAAATGCGAATTGATAAATATCTCAAAGTATCCCGCGTGATCAAGCGCAGGACCGTCGCGAACGAGGTCTGCGCCGCGGGACGGGTTTCGATCAATGGCAAACAGGCCAAACCGGGGTCCGAAGTCAAGGAAGGCGACATCGTCGAGGTGCGGTTTGGGACTGGAACCGCGCGGTTCCGGGTGCTCTCGATCCGGGAGACCGTACGCAAGAACGAAGCGTCCGAACTGTTCGAGATCCTCGACAACCCCGCCCTGTTGGACTGACCGGCGGAATGGCGCGAACATTACAAAAGCATTACAAGCGGGACTCATCTGTCCGCGTTCGTTGATGCCCGCCACCGGGGGGCATATAATGATGGCGCAAACAAGAACCGGGCGATGCCCGGCAGGGAGGAGCGGCTTTGTCTGTTCGCAAACGTGCGCAGCCTGTCGTTCAGGTCCGGCGCACTGGAGTCTTGACCAAAGTGTTTATCGGGCTGCTGGTGCTGTCCTTGTTTTACATCGCAGCAACCCTGTTCATCCGTCAGAACGAACAGATGGACCGGGTTTTGGAGCGCCAGCAGGAAATCCGCAAAGATTTGGATAAGGCGGAATCCGCGTATCGGGAGACCAGCGATTTGTACGAGTCGATGGGTTCTGACGCTTTTATCGAACGGATCGCGCGCGAGAAACTCAACATGCTCCGGCCGGGTGAGATTCTGTTTGTGGATTAACACACAGACCGGAAAACCCGAACAGCAAGGAATATACAGATAAACGCGGTCACCTGGGCCGCGTTTTTGTTTAACGTGATTTGGTGAGGTTCTGCCGGAGGGCTAGATTTCTCGACGTCCTTCGAGTGCCATCGAGAGGGTCGCCTCGTCCGCGTATTCCAGATCCCCGCCCATCGGCAATCCGTGTGCGATACGGGTGGTGCGGATACCGGCGGGTTTGAGGAGACGCGCGATGTACATTGCGGTCGCCTCCCCCTCGACGGTCGGGTTGGTGGCGAGGATGACCTCTTCGATGTTTGTATCCTCGCGCAGCCGCGCAAGCAGTTCCTTGAGCTTGATCTGGTCCGGACCGATGCCTTTCATCGGGGAGATCGTGCCGTGCAGCACGTGGTATAGCCC
>JAAYKS010000496.1 GCA_012522285.1 Clostridiaceae bacterium
AAAACAAGCCGGGGTCCCACCCGGAGGACACCAAACTGAGATTGCCGCCCTGCCGTGCCGCCTCGTCCACTCGGCGGAAATACTCCGGGATTTTCGCATGGGTGTCGAAGCTGTCGACCGTATTGAAGGCCGATGCGAAATGCGGGCCTTGCTCCGGTAAGTCCTTGGCGGAGCCGCCGCAGAGAATCATGACGTCGATGCGGTCATGCCAATCCAATGCCTGCTCGATCGGGACGACCGGAACCGGTTTGCCCGGCCCTTGGTCCGGCAGGACGATGTCCGTGGGATTGCGCCGCGTGAACAATGCCTTGAGGCGCATATCCGGGTGACAGCGGCAGGCCTTCATAACCCCTTTGCCCAGATTGCCGTAGCCGACGATGCCGATGTTGATCATAAGTCGTGTCGCTCCTTTATCCTTTGACTGTTGTGATTCTCTCCTCTGTCCGCTGAGAAAGCGGGAGCGGAAATCAGCATGATTATAGCATCCACGCGACAGGTCTGTTGTGGCAACGGTGGCGATGTTGTCACCCATCCGGCTGAACGGTACAATAACCGTAGCCGAACCCACAGGAGGATTTACTTTTGTCTCGATATGTACGGATTCCCCTCCTCTTTATGGCACTTTCGGTCCTGTGGGGGACCCCTGTGGCCGCCCCGTTCCGCGTCTTTGCGGAAGCAGTCCGGGGTCTTGTGTACGGTGGCGCGGGCGCTGTCGGGATGGATGGCGGCATGCGCGTTCTGGTCACAATGGCCGTCTTGCTGGGCCTCCTGTGCGGATTGTTGCTGCTCGGCCGGACCCGCCATGCCGAGCTGGTGGCCGGACTGTGCGCGCTGGCGGGAACGCTGTGGCACATGGTTGCCCGCATCGGTGACCGCACCTTTACCGGTGAGACCGCGGCGGTACTGGCCGGATTGGCACTGCTCCTGGTTTTTTTGCTCCTCAAATGGCGGGGGATCAACCTGCGGATGGGGGAGGGATTCGCCCTCTCTCCGGGCGTTTTGCTGCTGCTGGAAACAGTCGTCCTGCCGCAGTTGGAACGATGGGGCGTAACGATTTCGAAAATTCCCGGCTGGACGATGTCTCCGGACCTGAGCGTTTGGGGTTCCGGCTGGAACGCCGGCGTACCCCTCTGGGTGGCAGGCATGGTGCTGGCGGTTGTCACTGCGGTGTTGATGCTGTTATCAGCCCCCCCGTCCGGATCGGAAAAACACGGATAAAAGACCACGACGGGATGGAACGGGCCGCCGTGCGTCCGTCAGGAAACCGGGAGCGCAATCATGAAAAAGGATCAGGTGTCCCAGGGGAACGGACTCTCCCCGCTGGAAGCGGCCGCGCAAATCGAAACGCTGCGCCAGCAAATCGAATTCCACAACCGCAAATACTATGACGAAGACAGTCCCGAGATCGAAGACGCGGAGTACGACCGCCTGCTCCGGGAACTGGAAGACTTGGAACGTGCATATCCCGGTCTGACGGCATCCATCTCCCCCACCCGAAAGGTCGGAGGCACCGCCCGCCGGGATCTGCCAAAAGTCACCCATCCCGTGCCACTCCAAAGTTTGAATGACGTTTTTAGCGAATCCGAATTCCGCGCAGCACTCGAGCGGATGGAGGAGTCGCTGGCCGGCACCTCCTGGGGTGACGGGGTGTCCTATGTCGCAGAGCGAAAAATCGACGGTCTATCGGTTTCATTGGAATACGTGGACGGTCAATTCGTGCGCGGTGCGACCCGCGGGGACGGGCTTGTCGGCGAAGATGTCACGGCGAATCTGCGTACGGTGGGCGGGATTCCCGCCCGGCTGCACGAGGCGGTTCCCTATCTGGTCGCCCGGGCGGAAGTCTACATGGACACCCAGGCGTTTGACCGGCTGAATGAACAACAGGAAATCCTCGGTGGAAAAATCTTTGCGAACCCCAGAAACGCCGCGGCAGGCTCACTGCGGCAACTGGACCCCGCGGTGACGGCATCGCGCGGACTGCGCGCGTTCACGTTCAATCTCCAGACGGCAACAGGCATCGCATTCGACACCCATTCCGACAGCCTGGTCTGGCTCTCTTCCCAGGGATTTGAGGTTTCGCCCGGGTATGTCGTGTGCCGTGGAACCGACGCCGCGTGGGAAATGGTTTCCCGCATCGGCGAGGAGCGCGGTGTATTGTCGTTCGGGATCGACGGAGCGGTGGTCAAAGTGGACAGGCTGGAAGCCCGGGAACTGCTGGGTGCCACCAGCAAGGCTCCGCGCTGGGCGGTCGCCTACAAGTACCCACCCGAACGTCAGGAGACCGTGCTGGAGGACATCCTTGTGCAGGTGGGACGCACCGGCAAACTCACCCCGCTCGCCCTGTTGCGGCCGGTTCGCATCGCGGGCAGCACGGTGTCGCGTGCGACGTTGCACAACCAGGATTACATCGCGGAAAAAGACATTCGGATCGGCGACACCGTCGTGATCCAGAAAGCCGGCGACATCATCCCGGCGGTCGTCGAGGTCG
>JAAYKS010000497.1 GCA_012522285.1 Clostridiaceae bacterium
CCCGGAGATCCTCCGTGGACACCGGACGCATGTCATACCCCATGACGTGATCCGGCTGGCCATTCCTGCCGAAACTGTGATCGATGTCCATCCCGACCGCCAGTGCCCCGCACCGTTCCGCACACTCGATCTGCTCAAAGACGCGTCTGACTTCCGCGTACGGCTTGATGATCTTGATGGTCCGCGCACCGGTCGCGCTCATGGCTTCCATTTCCGCGTCGTCCCCCATGCCGGCCCACATGACGGCTCCTGCGGCAAAAGCACCTTTGGCGGTTTCCACCATCCCGTTGCGGCTTTCCGGATAGATCCGGTCCAGGTGGGAGAGCGCCGCAGTCATGACCGGTGTACGAAATGTCTCTCCGTAGAGTTCCATCGTGGTGTCGGGCACCACCGCGTCGAGATACCGCGTTTCAATCAGCAGTGCATCGAAATAGGCACGCGTGATATGGTTGGAGTCTCCCGCGCGGGGGATGCTTTGTTCCTGTGCCATGGTTTCCACCTCCGGTCTGCCCGTTTCTTACCGGGCCACTCATTCAGCTGATTTGCGATTCCGTCCGATGGGAAAGAAATGCTTCCGCAAGCCGCGCCGCGACATCGTGCATCATGGCCTCGATGTCGACTGTCCCGAAATCCGCGGGAGCGCCAAGATACCCGTTAGGTGACAGCTCGGCCGTATGCCCCCCGAACAGCCAGGTCATGATCCGGTCCTCTCCCAGCGAAACGGGTGGAAGCGTTTGCGCGATTTCGATGTCCGCAAGCCCGGGATAATACCGGTGAACGGTCGCTGTCTCGATATCCCCGGCGTGGACATCCGGCACATCCTGCCTGCCAAATCCCGTCTCTGAAGTCCGGACGGTACACAGCCAGGGCTCGTCTCCCTGCAATCCATATGGGGCCAGCCGACTCTCATCGAAAGCGAGGCGCGCACGGATACCCAATGTTTCACAGCCTTCTCGGAATGCAGCGAGCAAAGCGACGGTATGCCCGATGTCTCCATGGCCGCTGATACCAAACACCTCCGTGAAACCGAACCCCGCCAGAGAGCTCAGGATGTCTTTCACGAGTGCCCGTACGGTTTCCTCGCGGACAAGAAACGATCCCGGAAATCCTCCGGTCGACTGACAGACTCCCCAATAGAATGGCGGTGCGATCACCGTACGGATCCCTTTGGACTCCAGTTCTTTTGCGGTGTATCTGCATTGCGTCACCGCGGTGTAGATATCGGTGCCGAGGCAGAGGTGCGGACCGTGTTCCTCAATCACGCCGATCGGGAGCAGCACCACTGCGTTCTCCCCGGCCGCACGGGTGACATCGGTCCATTTCATATCGACCATGGTGTCTCGAAACATGGATTTCGTCACAGATGGTTTCCTCCTGTTATGGATGCCAGCGCTTCCGTCATATCGTCCCACCGGGATGCGCGCAGGTGCGGCGTGTCGGTCGAAGGGAGAGGCCGGCCGGCGCGGTATCGGGTGTACCACACCGGATAAATCCCTACAGCCGCTGCCCCGTTCACATCATTGGAAAGGCTGTCGCCCGCGTGCCAGGCCTCCTGCGCATCGACGCCCGCCATCCGCAGCGCAATCCGGAACAGACGGGGGTCAGGTTTGGCGACCCCGTAGTCCGCACTCGACAGGAGAAAGGAGAACCGGTGATCGGGGAGGACCTCCGCCAGCCGGCGTCGGATGGTCTCCTCCTCGAACATGTTGTTGGTAATCAAGGCGGTACGGATGCCCCACTCCCGCAGTTGCCGCAACATCGTCTCCACACCGTCACAGGGGTCATAACTCGTCCGTGCGCGCCAATACCGTTCCGCGGCTTCCTGCCAGGACACGTCCAGCACAATTCCACGGGAGGCAAACAGGCAACGAAGCGAGGTTGAAAACGGGATCTCCATCGACAGGTCGCGCGTCCCATGGGGCGTTTCGATCCTGCGCTCCCGCTCAAAATCGAGATACACGGTCGCGGCCTCTTCCGGTGTGACGTTGTCCGGATTGGACACTGCCCGCTCCAATACGGCCCGAAATCCAGCCACATAGTCGAACGGTGCCCCCATCCGACTTGTGAAGATCGTGTCTCCCAGGTCGAAAAAGAGGATCTTTGGCTGATGCATGCTATACCCGCCTTCCAACGTTCTCTGTCCCTGATTGTGCCACAATGAAAGGCCGGCGGGAACCTGCGTCTGTCTGTGCTAACCGGCTCCCGCCATAAAAAGAGCGGCAGGCGCTTCCGCCTGCCGTCCCCTCCGAATCGGGAGAACCCGGTTTGGATTACATTTTTTGGAGCCGCGCTTCGACCGCCTCGAGCTGACGCGCGAGCTCTGCGGGGAGACTGTCGCCGAATCCGGCGTAGTACTCACGAATCGAGGCAAGCTCTTTCTCCCAGTCCTCTTTGTTGACTTCCAGGAGTTCTTTCATGTCCTCGTCGGTGACATCCAGGCCGTTGCGATCGATGGCATCCAGTGTCGGCATGTAGCCGATCGGGGTTTCCTGCGCCTTGCCGGTGCCGGAAACGCGCTCGATGATCCACTTGAGCACGCGGCTGTTCTCGCCAAATCCCGGCCACAGCCATTTGCCTTCATGGTCTTTGCGGAACCAGTTGACAAAGAAGAGC
>JAAYKS010000498.1 GCA_012522285.1 Clostridiaceae bacterium
CCGGTTGCCAGTCGGGCACACCGTCGACCAGGAAAAAGCCGATCTCCCCGATTCCGCTTGCCACGACTTCCCAGTCGGCGGGTTTGAGGGTCTCCATCATCATGGGGAAGAGGATGTTTTCCTCTTTGAACTCCATCTCGTCGATTCTGGTCAGCAGGATTTCGAGTTTTTCACGCAGGACCTGCCGGCGGTCTTCGAGGCTGTCCAGTGAGGAGCGGATGTCGCGGAGCGCTTCGCGGATTTCATCATCCACGCCCCACATCACCTGGGGGGGCGCCGTGATGCCGTATTGCTCCAGGAACGGGAAGAAGAGGTTCTCCTTTTTGGAGTAATGCAGGTCGATCCGTGCCAGAACGGTCAGATCCTCCCGCAGCGCCATCAACGCGGACTGGCTGCGCGATCCGACATAATCCTCGAGGTGGGGCCGGACCCGATTGGCGATCAAAGCCTCCAGGGCCTCGTTTTCGCGGCGCAGCGTGTGGATCGGATGGCCCGGGATCAGGGTTGGATCCGCCGGCCGGTGGATCTCCTCGATAGAGCCCCGGAACACCGCGGAATGCACGTCACACAGCCGCTGCACTTCGGAGACGGGCATCCCGTCACGGATGAGTGCCTGTTCCAGATCGGCGATTTCGGTGACGGCCACACTTCCGAAGTCACGCTCGAAATCCGCCTTGACTTCCTCAAACGGCGCGCCGTCGTGTAGACGACGGATCAGGGTTTCCAACTGCTGGCGGCGCAGGGTGCCGTTGTTGATCAGTTCGCTCATGGGTCACCTCCATTGTGGTCGTCGAAAAAGGGGGCACAAGAACAGTATAAGAGAAAGCGTGCACGTTTGCGCCTGTTTTTAAGCGATCGGGATCACTCGACCGGTTCGAACCCGGCCTCTTCCAGACGTGCGCGCAGCACATCGAGCGGGATGCCTTTCATACGGGCGCCGTTTGGCAGTGTCATGAACCGCCCGGCAGTCTGGAGCATCCCCGGTTTGAGGATGTCCACAAAACCCAGCCCGTGCAGGATTTCCTTGAGCTCCGGATAGTGGGTACACAGGTCGTGGACCGAGTGTCCCAAGTCGATCTGTTTCGCTCCTGCCGGAGATCCGGCGACTGCTGCCCGCGCGCTCATGCCGACACCTCCGTATCCCGGAGCAGAATGTTGTTTTCCAGGTGGATGTGCTCGAACAGGTCGGCTTCCAGCGCGGACAACTCGTCCATAAACCGATGGTAGGTCGGGCATCCGTCCGCCGGTGTGGTGTAGCCTTCCGTCAGGGTGCGCAGATCGCGCAGCACGCCGCCGGCCGTCTCGTGCTCATCCCGGATTTCTCCGGTCAGCCGGACAACATCTCCGCTGCGTGCAGGGTCGCCCGCCAGGAGCAGCGGGAACAGCGCGGTCTCTTCCTTGATCAGGTGGCTCTCCAGATCGGTGCGAAGCCGTCCGAACAGCGCATGGACCCGGAAGAGTTCCGGATGGTTGGCACCATGGGCCGCCAATACGGTCTGTGCAAGCTCCCCGAGACGCGGCAGCGCTTCGCGCAGATATCCGTGGTGACGGGTTTCAATGTGAGCGGTCAGATCCGCGCGATTCATATTTTCAAATGTCTCCGGTTGTCCGGCGGCGGCTTCGACACGCTGCCGCAGTGTGTCAAGCGCCGTGTCGAGCTCGGTCGGCGCGCGGCCTTCCGCCGTGAGTGCGTCTCCCAAAGGGCGGTGTCCGCCACAGCAAAAATCGACGCCTGACGAGCGGAACAAAGTGGCGGCCTGTGGCAAAGCCACGACGATGTCGCCGATGCGGCGGTTGTGCCAGGCGGTGGTTTGGGTGTGCGACGAAGTGTCTGTTTGTTTCATATAGCGATCCCTCCCGGTTCGTTGTGTTCGGGATCATTGTATCCGGGCGGGGACGTGCGGTCTGTGATTTGAGTCAAATTTCAGGTATGTGTTACGGATTCCGGCAATACCCCTGGGGGACTACTCCGAAACTTCTTCGAGTGCGGTCCGGTCCAGGATCAGGATCGCGCGGTTGCCCTCGGAGCGGATCACCCCGTCGCTTTCGAGCTGTCCCAGCTTGCGGCTGACGGTCTCCCGTGCGATGCCGATGTAGCTTGCGAGCCCTTCTCGGCTGAACGGCAGCCTCACCAGCGTTCCCCCCGGTGCGGGGGTGCCGTACTTGTCCGCGAACTCCAGGAGCGCGGCGCCGATCCGGCCTTCCAGCGCCCGCACCCCCATGTGGCGCGCGACCCGCTCGAGCCGTTCCAGCCGGGACCCGAGGTCTTCGATGATCCGGATGCCGATGTCCGGACTCTCGCGCAACAGCGCGAGAAAGTCTTCTTTGTACAAAAGACAGGCGCGGACTTCCTCGAGCGCTTCGACCGTGTACCCGGCCACGCGGTCGAACAGTAGATGCTGTTCCCCGACAAAATCCCCCTCCGAAAACACATAGAGGATCTGCTCCCGCCCGTCGGGAGACAGGCGGCTGGCTTTGGCGCTCCCGGCGTTGAAGATGGCCGCAAAACGCGGGTTTTCGCCTTCGGTGTACAGCACTTCCCCGCGCGCGTAGGTGCGGTGCGAGACCCGCAGCGCGAGCCGCTCCAG
>JAAYKS010000499.1 GCA_012522285.1 Clostridiaceae bacterium
GAGAGGAGCAGGACCAGCCAAATGGCGACAGATCTTTTTCGGTCGTTCATAAGTCACCTCCATAATGTTGCAGCGATGTTCACTACCGAGTATACGCCGATATGTACACATCTGTGTAATGTGTGCCAGGTTTCAATCCACGCGCCCGTGTAGGGCGCGACGAAAGCAGTAGTAACGGTTCCGAGCCACGTAAGTATTCAGAGGCTTCGTTTTCAGTAACGGCGGCCTTCTTATCCACCGACCATCCTCAGAAACACCTCCGCGAGATACGGGTTGAACTGCCAGCCCCGGCCGGCGTCGATCTCACGGATCGCGTCCGCCCATTTCATCGCGGGCTTATACGGGCGATCATGCGTCATGGCATCCCAGGCGTCCGCGAGCGCGACGATGCGCGCGAGCAGCGGGATGTCCTCGCCCGCGAGCCCGCGGGGGTAGCCGGTACCGTCCCAACGTTCATGGTGCGACCGGATGTCTTCGCTGACCGAGCTCGCGTGCGGGATCAGGCTTACGATACGCGCTCCGATGTCCGGATGGGTGCACATGACCGCCCGCTCCGCCTCGTCGAGCGGGCCGGGCTTGAGCAGGATGCTTTCGCTGATTGCAACCTTGCCGATGTCGTGCAGGTTGGCGAGCAGCTCCAGATTGGCGTATTGGCTGACGGGAAGGCCGATCGCGCGCGCCAGCGCGAGCGACAGGTCTTTGAGCCGAAGCGCGTGCTCCTCGGTTTCGATGTAGCGCTCGTGCAGCAACGCGAGCAGTGTCTGGATGGGGGCCGACAGCAGGGAGTCGGCACGGTTGAGCTTGTCTTCGAGCAGCCGGTTCTCCGCGAGGGAACAGGCAGCCTGCAGGTGCCCGTCGCACTCTTCGGCGGTTGCGATCCCGCACGATATCCCGACCGGGAACCCGAGCCGGTTGCTGTCCTTGAACTGCGCGGCCAGCCGGCGGGCGATCCCGTAGGCCTGATCGGTGCGGGTGTCATGGAGCAGCACAAGGAATTCGTCACCGCCCGTACGCGCGATGGGGGTGCGTGGCGGGACAATCGTCCGGAGCTGGCTCGCGACCTCGACCAACACCTGGTCGCCGGTCTGCGTGCCGCGCTGCTCGTTGATCGTGCGCAAGTTGTTGATGTCGATCGACAGCACGGTGGTATCGGAATCTGCGGTCGGAAACCCCAGCGGTTGTTTCTCGAGCCGGGTTTCGATTTCAGTAAGATGCCCGCTGATCCAGTTACGCGAGTAGACGCCGGTGAGTTGGTCGTGGATGGAGAGGAACGCGGCCTGCTCCGCTTCGGCGCGCAGACTGGAAAGATCGGTGATCGTGCACAGGAGATAGTCCCCGGAATCCTCCGCGATACGGGAACCGGATACCCGGACATAGCGCCGGGAACCGTCCGCAGTGCGGTGGAACATTTCTCGCGGGGCCAATTCGGACGGACCGGTCCGGATGCTCTCACGGACTGCGGGGGACTCCTCGGGGTCCAGCAGTTTGTCCAGCGGCAGACCGGCAAGCGCGCCGCGTTCGTACCCGTAAAGCGCCGCCGCCGCGGGATTGACGTCAAGGAGACAGCCGTCCTTGCATCTGACAATAAGGAGCGCAGCGGGATTGTCTTCAAACATGGAGTCATATCGGCGGCGGAGGCGGCGGCTGTGTTCCATCTCGTTCTGGTAGCACAGCGCGAGCAGTCCGGCTGCGATCCCGATCAGGATCCCTGCTCCCGCAACGCTCGCCCGGGCGGCTGTGGGCGAAGCAGGACCGAACACCGCCGCGTAGTCCGCATCCACAAACAGCTCCGCCATCGTGGGAATCAACATCGCGGCGGCAAGCCGCAGCCCCCACAGTGCAGCCAGCACGCCGAGCACGGTTTCGGAGCCAAACGAGGCCTTGCGCCGGTGGCGCCGCACGCCCCCTGGCAGCATCGCGAGGGGGGATAGATGGGACACGACGGCCAGAACCGCGGCCGGGAGCACACCCGCGATATGCGGGAGCCCAGGCGGGATGTATAAAAGTGAGGCTGCAAGCCCCATCCCGATACAAAGC
>JAAYKS010000500.1 GCA_012522285.1 Clostridiaceae bacterium
AAATAGAGAGTCTTGTCTTCCAGCCGCGCGTCCGGGTCCGCCAGGAGGCGAAAAGCTTCGTCCGCAATGCGCCCGAAAGGCTGGGCGATGGTGGTCAGGCTGGGCCGGCTGTTTTGGGCATTGCGGGTGTTGTCGAATCCCGTTACGTGGATCGGTGGAAGCGGTGTCCCGGCTTTTGCTGCCTGCCGAAAATACTCATATACCCCCATCGCGGTTTCATCGTTCGCACATACAACGCAGTCCACCGGCAACAAGTCGTTCTGATGGAGGGCTGCTATTGCCAGGCGGCCTGCATTCGGAGAAAAGTCTCCCGGCTGCACCAGACGATCGTCAAAGGGAATGCCGTGGCGCCGGAGCGCATCACAATAGGAATCGAATCGCGCAATGGCCTCATGGTGCTGTTCGGGTCCTTTGACAAACGCGATGCGCCGGTAGCCGTGTTGCTCGATGAGGTGGTCCATCATCGCATCCATCCCGGTCTTGTTGTCTACCAGGAGACTGGTGGTGCCGGCGATCAGTTCGCCGGCGGACAGGATGGGTTTTCCGGTCCGGACCAAAGGCTCGCAGAATGCCTGCACCCGTGCTGGGTCGACGTAGTTGCTGATTTGGGCACTCATCAAGAAAAATCCATCGCAAGGAACACGACGGACCAGATCGTAGATGATGTTGTGCTGATGGTCGGTCCCTGGATTGTCGATGGACCGGCCCTCAAAAACGACCAGATTGAGATCCTGCTCCTGTGCTGCCCGATGGTTCTCCTGCCACAACTGATTGTTGTAGCCTCCCTCCAGATCGGAAAAGACGGCATTGATGGTTTTTCGGTTCATGAAAAAACCTCGTTTATCCATGCGTGGAAACGCAAAAAAATGCACGTACTGTGACATTTTCACAAAAAATATAACACAAATAGGAACCCGTGCGAATTGTTTCGATCTTTTCTATACTGTTACGTAGAGGGCACACAAGATAAGACAGTTGTTCGCTCATGTGGATGGGTACGTCACAATGCGGGAGGTGCATATGGGAAACACGGTGCTTTCGGTCCGGGATGGACAGTTTTTTGTCAATGAGCGGGAGACCTACACGGATGTCTCGCCCGACGCTCCCGCCCGCGGGTTGCTTCTCAACGCGCGTTTTATCCAGGGCGTGTTTGACGACCTGAATGGTCGGGAGCGGTATGCGCGGTTTGGGTTCGATCGTTTCGATCCCGAAGAAAATACCGACCGGCTGATCGCCGCGTTGCCGGCCTGGCACGACCACGGACTGCTGGGGTTCACGGTCGGGTTCCAGGGGGGAGGTCCCTGCTTTACGATCGATAACGCCACCGTCCAAACCAACCCCTTCGGAGAAGACGGCCGGCGGCGCGACCCGCACTATGCCGCCCGCATGGACCGGTTGATCCGGGCGGCCGACGCACTGGGCATGGTGGTGATCGTGAGCCTGTTTTATCCCGCGCAGGCCTGCCGTTTCCAGGACGATCTCGCGGTGGTCGACGCGGTGCAGACCGGAGCCGGGTTTGTGCGGGACGGGGGCTATACCAATGTCATTCTCGAGGTCGCAAACGAGCACGACCTCACCGCGGGATGCGGACGGAAACATCCGCAAATCGTGACAGTCGATGGGATGGTCTCTCTGATCGGGATGGCACGCGAGATTGCGGGGGTGCCGACCGGCTGCAGCCGGTCGGGCGGGTCGGTCGATCCGGACATCTGCCGCGCCAGCGATGTCTTGCTGATTCATGGCAACGGCTGTTCCCGCCAAGGCCTCTATCGAATCATTGA
>JAAYKS010000501.1 GCA_012522285.1 Clostridiaceae bacterium
ATGTAAACGCGCAGGGATTGCAGCACCTGATCGACCACGGGGGACATGCGCTGCTCCTGGGGGTCGACATCTACCGGCTGTCCGCGATGCACTACGTCGAAGACGCGCTGCCGGAGGCGATCCGCGACCGGTTCCGGCCGTCCGAGAAAGCCCGGGCAGTGTATACGGAAGAGGAGTGGCTGATAGAGTCCTGGGTTCCGGAGAACAAATCCTGTTACGAGATCCAGAGGGAGTCATATCGTCAGGGGCTCATCCGGGACACCGGGATCGGGGAGTCCCCCTGCATGCTCCTCCCGGTGAAACCTGTGATCGAGCTCTACCGCACCGCCTTGCTCGAGCGCCCGTTCGAACTGTACGGGTTGTGATTTCACTCTGGTTGTTTCACACAGAATGTCACATATAATATATGACTTGACAATAGATGTTTCTTTTTCTATTGTAAAGAAAGCGAGAAACATTTTTATGGCAAACCGGATCGAGTGAATCCTATACAGTAACGCCGATCCGGGTGCCGCCGGAGGCGTAGCGCATGCGCAGCGAAACGGTGAAGCGGGTCTTTTTTGTACTTTTCGTATGCGGCGTCCTCCTCGCGCTCGTGCTGGGTACCCCGTCATTGTTCCAGCATGCTGTTCCCGGGAAACGGCTGCCTACCCGCGTCTGGGCGTATCCGCTCGACGATCCCGGTCTGTACGGCTCGGACGCGCTGCAACGGGGCGCGCATTTTTTCAAGCCGGTCTATACCTGGAGCGACTATACCGACGCACCCATCCGCCAGCTGGAAGTCAAACTCGAGTCGGAGACCGGCCTGCTCCCCTGGATTCAGGCGATCGACGGAGACCTGCACGCGCTGGTGACCTATGGGGGCGATCTCGGTGCAGCCGCGCCCCGGCTTGCGAACGGCACCTGGGCCTCCCGGGAGCACTCGTCCTTCCCGCTGGTGGAGGTGAATCTGCAAAGCGGGAAAGCCCGGACATTGTTCACACCGGACCCGTACTGTTATGCCGACGTGCTCGCGGTCACACGGGAGTATATCCTCTGGACCGAAGCCGCGGTCCGCACCAGCACAGGAACGCCCTATGGGCAGACCGGAGGGACGCTCACCACAAGCCGGTACGGAAAATCCGTCTTTGCGCCCGAGATCCGGCTGTACGACCGGAAATCCGGGAAAGACCACCGGATCCCGGTGCCGGAATGGGAGTCCTCGGTGTGGTCTTCGTCTTGTCCCGCGCCCTATTCAAACGCACTCTTTTACGAGGGCTCCCTGTACTTTGACCTTGCGATGGAGCGAACCACAAAACAGTCCGACTTCCGGTATGTACTGTACCGGTATGACATCGGAACGCGGACGCTGCACCGGATCGGGGAGGATCTGCTGCAGCCCCTGGTATGGAAAGCGCAGCCCGCCTGGCGCGCCTGGTCCCTGTTGAACGGCGACAGCCGGCTGATGCTGAAGGCCGGGGAGACAACGGTGCTGGGGTTGCGGCCCGGTCAGGCCGGGGTCTACCGGGAACCGGTGTTTGCGCCTGCGGAGTGGGGGATGGCCGGGCAAACCCCGTTTCTGCTGGAGCAGGAAGATCCGCCCAACGTCCGGATGCGGTACGGGGTGCGGCGCTGGAACCGGAGCTCCTGGCAGCCCGTCATCTCGCTCGTGGAACGGGGCACCCTGTGCGGGAACCTGGTCGAGGGCTTCGCAGGGCTTGCGATCTGGGATGATTCACAGGGGCAGACCTGCACAAAGTATCTGTACGATCCGGATATCGACGGACTGGTCCGTCTGGACGGGAGAATCCCGTCTGAGCTCCGGCCTGTGCTCTCCGGCGCCGCGCGGCTCGGGGACGCCATGGGGTGCGTCACGGCCTCCGCGGACACCACCAGGATGATGTATCTGACAGACGACTCCCGGCCCTCGTTCGACGGGCACTATACACTCTGCTGGTTCGACGTGAAGGATCTACAAAAACTCGTCAAGGAGTGATCCCGCCCGGGACGAGGGTGTATTCGACCATATCCGCGTCCGGATGGTCCCGCGTGAACCGGCGCGTCTCGCAAAATCCCGCGGCCAGATACATCCTGCGTGCGGGCAGGTAGAAGGGAGACGCCCCGGTGCTGACGACGATTTCGGCGGGATGACTCTCCAAAATGCGGTGGACGGCGATCTCCATCTGTCTCCTGCCGAAACCCTGCCCTTTATAGGTACGAATAATGCAATTGTGTCCGATCCGGACGCGGTCCGGCAGTTCCCGGGGATCCCAGGAGGCGAACCCGACCGGGGTACCGCCCGCGACTGTGACAAACCCGCACCGGTCCGCAATCTCCGGAAAGTCATGGAAGAAGCTGTCGAACGCGTCCCAGTCTGTCCGGTCCGACGCGATGACGGCGGGGACGTCCGCATACGCGTCCAGAAGCATGCCGAGGAGAGTGCCCCGCGGGAAGAACCGGATCGGAAGGCATGTCAGGCCTGCGGCTTCCATATGTTACCTCCTATGCGTGCCGTTCGGGACGGTTTCATTGTACCCCCGACGTCCGGCGTGTGCGACCTCCCCCGGCCGTTGCCGTGTTGCGTCTGCGCAATGCGCATCACTCTGCGGGGGATCCGACCAGTCTCCCGCCGGGAAGCCTTATTTGCATACACGAGAAAGTTGCAGTCGCACACAAAAAGTCAAAAAGGACTGATAGAATTGTTTGGTACTGAACGGCCTTGTCCTGTATGCCGTGCGTATTTATTCATTTGAGGGTGCCATGCGATTCGACGAACTGATCGGGTTTTTTAACAACGCGCTGCTCATGCTGGGTCTGTTTGTGATTCTGGAACTCGGGCACAGCCTGCAGCGCCGCAATCACCGCCTGCGCCCCTGGCTGAGCGGGCTCCTGATTTCGCTCGTCTGGCTGTCCGTGATGTCGATGTCGTTTGAGGTACTTCCGGGTCTGCTGTACAACACCCGGACCATCCTGCTGAGTGTGACCGGGCTGGTGTTCGGGCCGATCCCCACCGCGATCGTGGCTGTGGCCGCGGCGGCGTACCGCGCGCTGCAGGGCGGAGCGGCGGCGTTTGCGGCCATCCTCTCCATCTTCTTTTCCGCCTCCTGCGGTCTGGTCTGGCGCGCCTTAGTCGTGCCGCGCGCCCGGCAGGGCCGGTGGATCTGGTTTCATGTCTACGCGATGGGAGTTGCTGTGCACCTGGGGCTGCTGCTGTTCACGCTGCTGGTGCCGGACGGGGTCGGACAGGACGTGGTCCGCAGGATCTGGCTGCCGGTGATGCTGGTCTATCCGGCAGCGACGCTGCTGCTGAGCCATCTTCTGATCCGGCAGCGGGCGCGGATCGAATCGGGGCGGCTCCTAGACAATCCGGACAGCCTGCACGCGCTGTTTTCCGACCTGCCGGTGGTGTACCAGTCACTGGACGCACATGGCCATCTCCTCGATATCAGCCCGGAATGGCTGGCCCTGCTGGGTTACACCCGGGAAGAGGTGGCCGGTCACTGGATCGGGGAATTCATGCCGGTCGAGGAACGGGAGAAGTTCCCGGGCCGGTTCGAGCGGTTCCGGGAGCGGGGCGAGGTCAACGGTCGGATCTCGCTGCTCGCCAAAGATGCCTCCTTGCGGACGTTCACGGTCAGCGGCAGGGTCCGGCGGGACGCGCAGGGCGGGTTTGTCCGCACATTCTGTGTGCTGCACGACATCTCGCGGTACGAAGCCTCCGAGCGGGACCTGGTGTACGCCGCGGAGCACGACGCGATGACCGGGCTGTACAGCAAGAGTTACTATACGGCAGCGTCGCAGGCGCTTGTGTCGCGGGGGGATTTTCCGGCGTCCATCCTGATCGGGGACATCGACGGGCTCAAGCAGATCAACGACGCGCACGGGTACGAGCGGGGGGACGAGATCATCCGGGCCGCGGGTCGGCTCCTCGCGGAGACCCTTGGCGACGCCGGGACAGTAGCCCGGATCGGGGGCGACATGTTTGCGGTGCGGTTCCCGCGCTGCGCCAAACGGGAGGCCGGCGCGCACCTGCTCCGGGGGGAACGGGCGCTGGAGCTCCACAACGCGCAGCTCCCGGAAGGCGCTCTGCCGGTGCACCTCTCCCTCGGATACGGGACCCAGACCGGACCCGCGGACTCCCTGGAACCCGCGGTGCGGGAAGCCGAGACCTTCATGTTTCAGCGCAAGCTCTTCAAGGACCACTCCCCGCAGAGCGCGCTCATGAAATCGATCCTCTCCACGATGAACGAAAAGAGCTTTGAGACCGAAGCCCACGCGGAACGGCTGGTGGCGATCTCCACCCGGATCGGGCGGGAAATGGGGCTGGATTCGCTCGAGATCGACAAACTCCACCTGCTTTCCCTCACGCACGACATCGGGAAGATCATCATCCCGGACCCCATCCTCAACAAACCGGGCAGGCTGACCGACGAGGAGTGGGCAGTCATGCGGACCCACACGGAGATCGGGTTCCGGATTGCGGCGGCCTCTCCGGGGCTGAGCGTCATCGCGGAGGCCATCCTCTCGCACCACGAGCGGTGGGACGGCACCGGGTATCCGCGCAGTCTCGCGGGGGAGGCGATCCCGCTGTCCTCGCGCATCCTCGCGGTGGCGGACGCGTTTGACGCCATGATCACGGAGCGCCCCTACCGCAAACCGATGCCGGTCCGGGACGCGCTCGCCGAAATCGAACGCTGCGCGGGCTCGCAGTTCGACCCCGCGGTCGCAGAGGTGTTCCTGCGGATGTCCGGGGAGGAACGGCTGGGAGACATCTTGCGGGCCTATCCGCAGGCATGATTGGCCGACAGGCGCAGCCGGCACGCGGGGGAACGTAAGTACAGCGCGGGAGGG
>JAAYKS010000078.1 GCA_012522285.1 Clostridiaceae bacterium
GCACCGGCAACCTGCAGGCGGTCGCCAAGTGGGGATCCACCAACGCGTACACCGAAGACGAGGCGGGCAACCCGATACACGATTTTTCGGTCATCGACCAGATGCTGGATACCTGGCTCGGATTGGGGCTCAAGCCCTTTTTTGAAATTGGATTCATGCCGCGCGATCTCGCCGACCCGCGCTTTGTCGAAAAGGGGACGGAATACGACCTCGGCATGATGGGGGACTACCGCCGGCGGGGATGGTCCGCCCCGCCCAAGGACTATGGACGCTGGTACGATCTCATCCGGGATCTGGTGTCGCATTGCGTCGAGCGGTACAGCCGGGCGGAGGTCGAGTCCTGGTACTGGGAACTCTGGAACGAGCCCGACATTTTCTACTGGCGGGGGACGCGAGAGGAGTTTTTCCGGCTGTACGACGTGACCGAAGCCGCGGTCCACGACGCGCTCCCGACCGCTTATTTCGGAGGACCTGCCACGACCGGCACCGACCTCCCGGACGGAAATGCCGCGCTCTTCCTGGACGCCTTTCTGACGCATGTGAAGGTCGGGACCAACTACCACTCCGACCTGACCGGCACCCGGGTGGATTTTCTGTCTTTCCACACCAAGGGCGGTATCTACAACACGACGTTGCGCCGCGAAAAACAGCTTCCCACGATCGAGCTCTTCCTCGAAAATGTCCGGGTCGCGGCCGCGATCATCCAAAAGCACGGGTACGGCTCTCTCGAGATCTGCCTCTCGGAGGCGGATCCGGACAGCTGGGCCGCAGGCGGACGGTACGACAACTTCAACCTGAACTTCCGCAACACCGAATACTTCGCCTCCTATGTCGCCTGCTCCTATGAGAGGCTGTACGCGCTGGCGGAAGAACTCGGCATGGACCTTCGCCCCCTGGCCTGGACGTTCGCGTTCGACTGGGAGAGGCTGTTTGAGGGCATGCGCACCTTCACCACCCGGGGGGTGGACAAGGCGGTGTTCAACTTGTTCAAACTGTATGCGCGACTCTGGGAGGAGCGGGTCACGGCCCGGACAGAGGGTCCGGTACAGGATCCGGACGGAACCTATACGGGCGTCTGGGCCTTTCGGGCGGACGCACCCGGAGGTGACAATCGTGAGATGCTGCAGGTGTTTGTGGTCCGCCATCACGACGACTGGGACGTGGACCGGGACGCGGTCGTGCGCCTGCGCATCGAGGGGCTGGCCGCCGACGGTACGGTGGAGGTGCGGCGGTTCCGCATCGACCAGGCCTACTCCAACCCCTACGCGGAATGGCTCCGGCAGGGACGACCCGACTATCCCGCCCCGCAGGGTTATGAAGCGGTCAAGCGAAGGGACGGACTGGAGGAGATCTCCCCGCTCCATGGTGTGGTGACGGCCGGTGTGCTGGAACTGGACACACTGCTGTCGTCTCACGCGGTCGAACTGCTGGAAATCCGTCCGGAGGGACGTTCCGCTAAGTGACGCGCCCGGCAAAAAGACTCGCTACTCGATAATTTAGTCGAAACAACGATACAAGGAGACGCGCCATGACCAAGATCATCAACCCCATCCTGCCCGGATTCAATCCAGACCCCAGCATTCTCCGGGTCGGAGACGACTATTACATCGCGACGTCCACGTTTGAATGGTGGCCCGGTGTCCAGATCCACCATTCCCGCGATCTGGTGCACTGGCATCTGGTGGCACACCCGCTCCGTCGCACTTCGCAGCTCAACATGCGGGGCAACCCGAGTTCGACCGGCATCTGGGCACCCTGCCTGACCTGGTCGGACGGATTGTTTTATCTGATCTACACCGACGTCAAATCCTGGCGGACCGGTATGCCGTACAAGGACACCCCCAACTACCTGGTGACCGCGACCGACGTGTGCGGGGAGTGGTCCGAACCGGTCTACCTCAACGCCTCCGGATTTGACCCCTCGCTGTTTCACGACGACGACGGCCGCAAATGGCTGATCAACCTGGTGGTCGACCACCGGCCGTTCAAAAACCGATTCGGGGGGATCGTGATCCAGGAGTACGACCCCACGCAGCAAAAACTGACGGGTCCCATCCGCACGATCTTCCCCGGGACGTCCCTCGGTCTTTGCGAAGGTTCCCACCTGTATAAAATCAACGGCTGGTATTACCTGATGACCGCAGAGGGCGGCACCGGATTCAACCACGCGGTCACGACGGCGCGCTCCCGCTCGCTGTTCGGCCCGTATGAAGTCGACCCGGAAAACCCTGTGATTTCTTCCCGGTACGACGCGCGTGCGCCGATTCAGCGCAGCGGACACGGAAGTCTCGTGGAGACCCAGAATGGCCGCTGGTACATCGCGCATCTCTGCGGCCGGCCGCTCCCCAACAAAGGCCGCTGTACTCTCGGTCGCGAAACCGCGATTCAGGAGGTCCGCTGGACGGAGGATGGCTGGCTGCGCACGGTGAGCGGCACCAAGGCCACTCCGGTCGAAGTCGACGCCCCCGGGTTGCCGGAGCATCCCTGGCCGGAGGTGCCGGTCCGGCAGGAATTTGTCGAGCCGGAACTCGATATCCACTTCGCCACCCCACGCGTGCCGCTTCTGCCCCCCTATGGCACCACGACCGAGCGCGCCGGCTGGCTGAGACTGCGCGGACAACACTCTCCGGTGTCGCTGTTTGATCAGTCGCTGTTGGCCCGCCGGGTGCAGCATTTTATCTACCGGGCGGAAACCTGCCTGGAGTTCGATCCGGTCAACTACCAGCAGATGGCGGGTTTGATGTGTGTGTACGACACCGACAACCACTACTATCTGCAGGTGACTTGGGATGAGGAAAAGGGACGTGTGCTCTGGCTCCAGTGTGTCGTCAACCGCCAGACCACCTGCCCGGCGGCCCCGCTGCCGCTGGAGAGCGCGCGGGTGTATCTGCGCGCGGTGGTCGACCATGACCGCTTGCAGTTCTTCTATTCCATGGATGGCAAGGACTGGCGCAAGTACGGTCCGGAACAGAACTACGCGACTCTCTCGGACGAGCAATTCGAAATGATGGGGGAGGGGCGTTTCACCGGGTCCTTTGTCGGGATCGCCTGCCACGACATGAGCGGACAGTTCCTCCCGGCGGACTTCGACTATTTCGACTATGATCCCGATCCGGCCGCGACCGGCCTGTTGTCTCAATCATCTGAATACTGATCCAAGCGATCGGGAGGGGTTGTCATGGTTTCCTGGATCTGGATCCCGCTGTCTGTCCTCCTATTTGTACTGCTGCTGTTGCTGGTGATCGGCTGGCAGGTCGTCACCTTTGCGCTGGCGCGCCATACCAGCCGGGCCATGGTATTTCAAGATCT
The DNA here is from genome assembly GCA_012522285.1 of Clostridiaceae bacterium. GTDB lineage: Bacteria > Bacillota > Clostridia > Saccharofermentanales > UBA5734 > JAAYKS01. The sequence continues at coordinate 3,310 of JAAYKS010000078.1, forward strand.
GGATCTGGAGGCGTACAAAACAGAGGAGGCCTCCGACTCTCCCGCGGCCTGGGCCGCGTCGCATGCCGGGGACGACTGGGTGCAAAAGACCC